>DATLVL010000117.1:0-5768 GCA_035577525.1 Gemmatimonadales bacterium
GGGCGACAAGACGCAGATCGATCTGCCGAACCGCGAGGACTCGGGGCTGTTGCAGATCGAGCGCATCCTGCCGGGGATCGAGGGGATCGGATTCTGCTACCTCGGGGACACCGATGTCGTACGGCATCGGCTGGTTCGGGACATCATCCGTGCGTACGCTGAAGACGCCCAGGGCTGACGTGCCCCCGACTCCGGCCGCGGTCGCGCGGTACCATTTTGCCCGCTGGGTATGGGTGCTGGGACTCGCGGTCCTGGCCGAGATCGTGTTCCCCACCGGCGTCACCGACCTGGGGCCGTTGCTGCACATCGGCGTACGCGCCGACCGCCAGGTGCAGGCACCGTTCGACTTCGTCGTCACGAAGAGTCAGGACGAGCTGCAGCGGGAAGCCGATGCCGTCGCCGCCACCGTCCGCCCCATTTACGAGTACCGCGGCGCGTCGCTCGACAGCGTCCGCGCGGCATCGCGCAACTACTTCAGCGCGACCGATTCGGTCGCCCGACAGGGGCGTGACGCCATTGGCCGCGTGTCGCAAGAGGCGGGCGTGGCAATCACCGGCGCCGAAAGCGACTACCTCTCTCAGCCCCGGAAGCGGCACGCCCTCGAGCAGGCACTCGACAGTCTGTTTCAGCGCACGCTGGCGCAGGGAGTGGCACCGACCCTGGCTGCCGATTCCGGGCTGGAAGTGATCGTGCGGCGCGGTGCGACCGAAACGCCGGTTCCGCGCTCGCAGGTGCTGACGTTCGAGGCCTACCTCCAGAGCGCCCAGACGGTTCACCCCGATCCGGGGTCGAGCATCGGCGACGTCGTCTATCTGAAACTGGTGCGCCGCTTCTTCCGGCCCACGCTGGTGCGCAACGATCTCGAAACGCTGCGCCGGCGCAGCGAGCTGGCCGCCGGGGTCGATCGCGCCAAGTACGCCGTGCGCCAGGGCGACGTCATTATCGAGGCGGGGCAGGTCGTCACCGGGCCGACCGAGGAGAAGCTCGCCGCGCTGCACGGCGAGTTGGTGCGCCGCGGTGCGGCGACGAGCGGCTCGGTGGGCGGCGTCGTCGGACCGCTGCTGCGCAATATCCTGATCCTGTCCGTGTTCTGGGTGCTGCTCTTTTTCTATCGACGCGAGACGTATATCGAGCTGCGCCAGATCGGCACCGTCGCCGTGTTGTTCGCGTGCGCGATCCTCGCCGCCGCGGCCGTGGCGCGCATGGCGCCGCAGCATGCCGAGCTGATCCTGTTGCCCTTCTCGGCGATGATGATGACGGTGCTGTTCAACGGCCGCGTGTCGATGATCGCGGCGATGATCCTCGCGGTGCTGATCGCCGTGCAGCCGGTCTTCCACGACACACCGGTGCTGTTCCTCACGTTTGTGGGCGGCGTGACGGCGGCGTTGTCGGTGAAGACGCTGCGCCGCCGCACCCATCTCTACCTCGCCGTCCTCTTGGTCGGCGTCGGCTATGCGGTCTCCGCCATCGCCCTGGGGCTCGGCGGCGACTGGTCGACGCGCGAGCTGCTCACGCGCGCCCTGCTCGGCACGGCCAACGGACTGGTGTCGGCGGCGCTGACGTTCCTGCTCCTTCCCGTGGCGGAGCGCGTTGCGCAGATCACCACCGATCTCACGCTGCTCGAGCTGTCCGATCCGAGCCGGCCGCTGCTCAGGCGCCTGTCGCTCGAGGCCCGGGGCACGTACGCCCACAGCCTGGCGATGGCGAACCTGGTGGAGGCGGCATGCAACCGGATCGGGGCTAACGGCCTGCTGGGGCGGGTGGGGTGTTATTACCACGACATCGGGAAGCTCGCGAGCCCGCAGTACTTCGTGGAGAACCAGACGCCGTCGAATAACCCGCACGATCGTCTGTCGCCCTCACAGTCGGCGGAGATCATCAAGCTGCACGTGACCGAAGGGCTGCGCCTCGCACGCGAAGCGGGGCTTCCGGAGGTGGTCGCGGCGTTCATCCCCGAGCACCACGGCACCACCGAGATTGCGTACTTCTACGACCGGGCGAAAAAACAGGGCGGCCCAGGCGTGCGGCGCGAAGACTTCCGCTATCCGGGACCGCGCCCCCGTTCGGTGGAGACGGCGATCGCGATGCTGGCGGACTCGGTGGAGGCGTCGCTGCGCGTGCTCGAGCCGATCACCCCCTCGAAGCTGGAGGCGGCGATTGAGCAGATCGTGAAGGGCCGCCTCGCCTCCGGCGAGCTCGACCAGGCGCCCCTGACGCTGCAACAGCTCGATCAGGTGCGCGACGAGTTCGTGCGGGCACTCACCGGGATGTATCACAATCGCATCGACTACCCGGAGTCCAGTGGCGGCATCACGAAGTCCTGGCAGCCGGCGCGGCCTGCTGCGGGCGGCTGATCCGCTGGCGCGGGTTGCGGCGCGCGTGCTGCGGTGGGAAGGGGCGCGCCGGGCGCGCATCGAGCTGGCGCTGCTCGGCCCTGCCGCGATGCGGCGCCTCAACCGGCGGGCGACGGGACGCCGCGGACTGACCGACGTGATCGCCTTCACCCTGCCACAGCCCGACGGCGTGATTCTCGGCGACGTATACATCTGCCCAGCAGCTGCCCGGGCTTTTGTAATGGGCGGTCAGGCGGACCCTAAAGGACCTCCTGACGGTCGCGGGCGGACCCTAAAGGACTCCCTGACGGTCGCGGGCGGACACTCCAGCGACCGCCTGACCGCCCGACCGCCGGACCGTTTGCGAGAAGAGCTCGTGCGTCTCGCCGTGCACGGCACGCTGCACGTCCTCGGTTACGATCATCCCGACGGTCCCGGCCGGACGCGCTCGGCGATGTGGCGGCGCCAGGAGCGTTACGTGCGCCGGCTCATGGGACGGAGACCGTGATCCTGCTCGCCTGGGGCGGCGCGCTGCTCGCCCTTGCCGCGGCCGCCTGGGCCGGCCTCCTGGCACTCGGCGAGGAGGCAGCGGTCGGCGAGACGCTGCACACGCTGGGCGACGCGCCGCCCGCTACGATCTGGGGGAAGGTGCCGCTGAATCGCGCGCTGCACGTGGCGCGGCTCGCGCTGCTCGTGCTCGGCGCGGTCGCGGCGGCGCATGCGGTGCACTGGTGGGACCGGCCCTGGCTGGAAGGGCTGGGCGCGGTGCTGCTCACGGCCCTGTTGATGTTCGTGATCGGCGACGCCTTGCCGCGCAGCATTGCGCGTCTCAACCCCGAGCTGGCCTCGCTCAGTCTGCCGCTGGGGCGGCGGACGCTGCCGCCGTTCCAGCCGCTGCTGCGCATTCTCGCCGCCGTGGACCGCGGCCTGCACTCCATGATCACCGCTCCCGGGTCGGCGAAACCGACGCTGGGTGATACGGAGCGCGACGTCCTGCTCGGCATTTTTTCGATCGCCGATACGACGGTCGATGAAGTCATGACCCCGCGGCTCGACATGATGGGCATCGATCTGTCGGCGACCAAAGAAGAAGCGCTCGACGCTTTTCGATCGAGCGAGCACACCCGGCTGCCGGTGTACGACGGCACCGCCGACAACCTCGTCGGGGTTCTGTACGCCAAGGATCTCGTGCCGCTCGCCATGGAGCTGCCGGCCGCGGGGCGGCCGGCGCGCTGGCAGGAGCTGGTGCGACCGGCGACGTTCGTCCCGGAGACCAAGACCCTCGATGCGCAGCTGCGCGACTTCCAGCACGGTCCCGCCCACCTCGCCATCGTCGTCGACGAGTTCGGCGGCACCGCGGGGCTGATCACGCGCGAGGACGTGCTCGAGGAGATCGTGGGCGAGATCCGGGACGAGCACGACAGCGGTGAACGACCGGAGATTCGGCGCGAAGGCCATCGCGTGTGGGTGGACGGCAGTGCCGGCCTCGACGAGCTGTCGGAAGCGCTGGGGCGTCCCTTCACGCACCCCGAGGTGTCGACGGTCGGCGGGTTGATTTACACCATCCTGGGGCGCGTGCCGCGCACCGGCGACGAGCTGGTGCTCGACGGATACCGCGTCGTGGTGGAGCGCGTGGAGCGGCAACGCGTGCGCGCCGTGATGTTCGAGCCGGCGTGATCTGGCCGCTGCTGTTGCTCGTTCTGGGCCTCGGGCTCGCCGGCACCGCCGCCGCGATCGGCGTGTCGGCCGCGGCGGTCAGCCAGGCCGACCTGACCCGCTGGGTGTCCTACAAGCTGCGCGGTGCCCCGCAAACCGCGCAGGCCCTGCGCAATCCGGGACGTGTGTTATCGACCGCGAATCTGCTCACGACGCTGGGCGTGCTCGTGGCGGCGGCCGCCATTCCGGCACTGCTGGCGCGCACGACGCCGACGTTTCTCGGGCTCGTCAGCGTGCTCGTGATCGTGCCGCTGTTCGTGATCGCAGCGTACCTCTTGCCGCGCGTCGTCGGCCGCCGCTGGCCCGAGCGCATCGTGGCACCGGCGGTGCCGTGGATGGAGCGCGCGGCGACGGTGTTCGCGCCGTTCCTCCCGACGCGGGATCCGACCACGCGCGGTGCCCTGGCGGCCGTGCTCACCGGCGATACCAGCGTGATCGCGGCGACCGATGAGATCGAAGTGGTGTCCGGCGTCCTGGCGTTTTCGGATCGCCCCGTCGCCGAGCTGATGACGCCGCGCACCGCGGTGGTCGCCGTGCCGGAAGGGATGCTCGCCGCCGAAGCGGCGCACGTGTTCGTGCAGTCGGGATACAGCCGCTATCCGGTGTACCGCGGCTCGCTCGACGAGATCGTCGGCGCCGCCCACGCCTTCGACCTGCTCGCGGCGGCTCCCGATGCGCCGGTGCGCGTCCGCACGGTGTTGTCGGTTCCGGGGACGCGGCGCGCCGCCGACCTGATGCTCGAGATGCAGCGCGGCGGCACCCATCTCGCGGTGGTGCTCGACGAATTCGGCGGCACCGCGGGGCTCGTGACCTTCGAGGACCTGTTGCGCGATCTGGTGAGCGAAGTCCTGGAGGGTCCCGCGCAACCGCAAACGGCGGCCGCGGCCACACCGGCGCTCGTCGAAGCGGACGGGGCCACGCCCGTGAGCATGCTGGTGGAGAGTCTCGGCGCGGGGCCCAAGGCCGGCGCTGCGCAGACCGTCGGGGGACTGCTGATGCAGGCGCTCGGCAGGATTCCGCACAGCGGGGAACGGTTCGTTCTCGGGGGGTGGGAATTCGACGTGCTGGCCGCGACGGCGATGCGCGTCGAGCGGGTGGTGGTGCGGCGCGCGCCGGCGCGCGTCGTGGTGCTGGACGGCGGTGAGGAGCGGACCACGCCATGATATCTTTCGGTGGCGGACATGCCTCCTGATCCCATCCTGCAGGGCCTCGATACGGGCGACGTCAGCGCCCTCGCCCGGGCCATCAGCCTCGTGGAGAACCAGCGTGACGGGTTCGAGCGCGTGCTGACGCACGTTCACGAACGATTGGGACGCGGCGGGGTCCGGCGCATCGGCATTACCGGACCTCCTGGCGCGGGGAAGAGCACCCTCACCGAGCAGTTGATCCGATCCTTCCGTGGCGTGGGCCTGAAGGTTGCGGTGGTCGCGGTCGACCCGACGAGCCCGTTCAGTGGCGGTGCGTTGCTGGGTGACCGGATTCGTATGGAAACGGCGAGCACCGATCCCGGTGTGTTCATTCGGTCGATGGCGACGCGCGGTTCGATCGGCGGCTTGGCCACCACCACGGAAGAGGTTTGCGACGTCCTCGAGGCGTTCGGCTTCGAGCGCATCCTCATCGAGACGGTAGGGGTGGGCCAGACTGAGCTCGATGTGGCTCGCAGCGCCGAATCGACCGTGCTGGTCCTAGTGCCGGAGTCGGGAGACGGAATCCAGACAC
>DATLVL010000118.1:0-4405 GCA_035577525.1 Gemmatimonadales bacterium
GCCGCTCGGCGTCGTCCCGTACCGCTGCCCGCGGCTGCAGCGGCACCCGTCGCACGTGTGGGAGCCGGGCGCCCCGACCGACGTCGCGTGGTGCGACGGGCTCGTGTGGGAGGACGGCGACGCCCTGCCCGAGGCGACGGAGCGGCAGGCGTGAGCCCGCTCGAGCTCGGCGAGGAGGCGCGGGCAGAGCGCGCGGCCGCGAAGAAGCGCCGCGCGCAGCGCCGGCGGAACAAGCCGATGCGGACGCTCCTCGTCTTCTACCGCTCGAGCGGCGATCCGTGGCAGTCGCAGCACCGCGCGAGCCGGGTGATCCGCGACCGGCGACGGCGCCGAGCAGCTCGCCGGCAGAGGCAGGGCCGGTGAACTGCGGCCACGAGTGGATGGCGCCGCTCGCGCGGCCCGAGATGATCCGCTACCCGGACGGGCGCGAGATCCTCGCGACGGCGATGCCGCAGCGGTGCTGCCTGGCGCCGGGGCACAAGGGGCCGCACCGGTCGCTCACGAACGTGACCTGCGAGCAGACGCCGTGACGCACGTGCCGGCGCCGTGGGAGTTCGTGCTGCTCGCGCTCGCAGCGATGCGGCTGACGCGACTGATCGGGTGGGACTCGATCACCGACGGGCTGCGGTCGCGGATCACCGGCCACCACCACGGCGGGTCGAAGACCGGCCGGCGCGCCGGGTCGCGTCGCGACAAGCCCGAGTGGATGCTGTTCCTGACGTGCCCGTGGTGCCTCGGGTTCTGGATCAGCGCCGCGGTGTGGGCTGCCTGGCTGGGGTGGCCGAATGCTACGCTCATCGCCTGTACGCCCTTCGCGATCAGTGCCGTGGTGGGGCTGGTCGTGAAGACCCTCGACTCGTAGGAGGCGCCCCGGTGGGATGCGGATGCGGTAACTCGACGTGGACGCCAACGCCCCCGCCCGGGGTGCAGCAGGACGCGCAGGATCAGTCCGGCCCGCGGGGCGTGGACAACCCGGCGACGTTCTGGACGGGGCCGGCCGAGGCGCCGGCGCCCGAGCCTGAGCCTGCCGCGTCCGAGGCGTAGCACGTGGCGCGCAACCGGTTCGTCGGCGCTGTGCTGGCGTCGGCCGCGAAGATCCGGATGGCAGCCGCCGGCGAGAACACCGGCGGCAAGCAGCGGCGTCCCCAGTGGCAGAAGGACGCGATGGGCTACTACGACTCGCTCGGCGAGATCTGGTACGCGTCGCAGTTCTACAGCCGCACCCTCGCGAAGCTCAGGCTGCTGCCGATGATGCTGAACGCGGAGGGTGTGCCCGAGGTGACCGACCACCCGCTGGCGGTGGCGCTGCTGGAGCGGATGCAAGACCCGGGCGGTGGCCGCGAGGAGCTCCAGGGCGGGTACGGGAAGCTGCGGTTCCTGTGCGGCGAGGGGTACCTGTTCTGCAGCCTGGTGGACGGCATCGAGGTGTGGGAGATGCTGTCGCCGTTCGAGCTGGAGTTCGACGGGCAGGCGTACCTGCGCAAGCGGTCGCCGCAGCAGCGGCAGCCGGAGAAGTACCTGGACGCCGGCGCGGACGACTACGAGCCGACCGATGATCAGACGGCCGTCGCGTGGCGGCTGTGGAAGAAGCACCCGGCGTACTCGGGGATGCCGGACAGCCCGATGAAGGCCGTCCTGGACGAGTGCGAGGAGCTGCTGGTGTTGTCGCTGGCGGTGCGCTCGAACGCGCGCAGCCGCGCGGCGGGGCCGGGCATCATCCTGCTGCCGGACGAGTTGTCGCCGCTGCCGGCCGCCGGCGTCGCGGCCGACGAGAACGCGCAGAACGACCCGTTCATGCGCGACCTCACCGAGTCGATGACCGCGCCGATCGGTGACGAGGGCAGCGCGTCCGCGGTGGTGCCGATGATCGTGCGTGGCCAGGCTGACCTGCTCGACAAGGTGCGGCACCTGACGCTCGCGAAGGCCGACATACGTGGTGTGCAGCAGTCGGAGCGGCGCGAGTGCATCGAGCGGATCGCGCTCGGCCTCGACCTGCCGCCCGAGGTGCTGCTGGGCGTCACCGACGCGAACCACTGGACGGCGTGGCAGATCGATGAGGACTCGTGGAAGGCGCACGTCGAGCCGGTCGCGGACGACATGGTGTCGGACTTCTCGTCGGCGTACTACCGCCCATCGCTGCAGCGCGCCGGCGTCGCGAACTGGGATCAGTTCCTGATCGGGTATGACCCGGCCGAGGTGGTGCGCCGCCCGGACAAGAGCGGCGACGCGATCCGCCTGTTCGACCGGATGGAGCTGAAGGGTGAGACGCTGCGGAACGAGGCGGGGTTCTCGGAGGATGACAAGCCTGACCAGGCGGAGATCGACGCGCGGGTGGCGCGGCAGCAGGCGATGGGCGCCGGCGCGGTGCAGCCGGTGCAGCGCAACGACGCGCCGGCCGAGGGCGGCGTGCCGCGCGAGCACGGCGCGCCCGGTGCCGAGAACGCGACACGTGTACGTGCGACGACCTCGCTGATGGTGGACCGGTGCCGGCAGCTGGCCGGCAGCCGCATCCGCACGAAGCTGCAGAAGCACCCGACGTACGCGGACGTGATCCGGTACGTGCCGAACGAGCAGGTGGCGTGCACGCTGCAAGTCGCCTTCAGCGGGAGCCTGCCGACGGTAGCCGGCACCCCCGACCAGCTCGTCGCCGGCGGCGCGGAGATGTTCACGTCGCGGCTGGAGAAGTGGGGCGTGCCGCCGCAGGTGGTCGAGCAGATCGTGCGGGCGTGTGAGGAGCACGCACGCGACACGCTGCTGGACGCCGAGCCGGGTGACGTGCCGCTCGAGCTGGAGAAGCTGCTGGCCATCGCGGAGATGGGCGTGACGTGAGTCGGCTCGCGGCGTTCACCGCCAGCGTGGCGGATGCGACGGCCGCGTGTGCGGAGTACCTGCCGACGTTCGAGCGGTTCTGGCAGGCGCAGATCCGGCGGATGAGTCGCTCGGCGATCGCGAACTTTCAGCGGGTGCAGCCGCTCGGGTTGGTGGCGGCGGTCGAGCCGCCGTTCTTCCTGCCGGACCAGGATGAGGTGCTGCACCTGCCGACGGAGCGCGCGATCATCGCCGCGGCCGTCGCGAAGCACTGGGACGCGATCAACGCGCTGCTCGTGGACATGGGCGCCGAGAGTGGCATCAGCTTCGCGGTGCGGAACCGCCTGGTGCGGGAGGTGCTGACGGACAGGGGCCAGCACATCACGTCGATCGTGGAGACCACGCGGCGCGAGGTGATGCGGGAGCTGCAGGAGGCGTACGACTTCGGCGAGTCGATCCCGAAGGCGAGCCGGCGCGTCGCGAAGACGATGGGCGGCATCTCGAAGTACCGCGCGACGATGATCGCGAGCACCGAGATGATCGGTGCGGTGAACGGCGCGAGCGTCCGGATGGCGTCGGTGATCAGCGGCACCAGCCTGAACGACGACGGGTCGGTGCGTCGCGACACGCAGGGGCACGATCCGCTGCGGCTCTACAAGACGTGGTACGCCACGATGGATCACCGGACGCGGCCGACGCACGCCGCTGCGAACGGGCAGACGGTGCCGCTGAACTCGTTCTTCACGGTGGGTGGTTCGTCGATGCAGTACCCCGGTGATCCGTCAGGGCCGGGGGACGAGGTCATCCACTGCCGCTGCACCGTTACGTACACTGAGCAGGCCGGCGGCCTCATCGCAGGAGGGACGAACCCCATGGGCAAGCTGAAGTTCCAGGTGCGTGACGTGCAGCCGCTCGCAGCGGTGGACGACGATCCGAACGGGCCGGGTCGGTGGCAGGCGGTGCTCGTGCTGGAGGGCGTGGACACCGCCGACATGCGTCGCATGGCGCCGAACTCGCTCGACTGGCGCGACCTGCCGCTGACGCTGATGGCGCAGACGGTGACCGCGCCCGGCCATGACGGGGCGGAGGTCGCCGGCCGCATCGATGAGATCGAGCGCATGTCGAACGGCGAGATCGTCGGGCGCGGGGTGTACGACGCGGGCGAGTACGGGCAGCGCATCCGGGCGATGGTCGGGGACGGGACGCTGCGAGGGATCAGCGTGGACCTGGCGGTGGAGGAGGTCGAGTTCGAGGAGCCGGCCGGGTACGACGGGCCGCCGATGGACGAGTTGGAGCTGATGTTCTTCGGCGTGATGGTGGTGATGAAGGGCACGATCCTGGGCGCGACCATCTGCCCGTTCCAGGCGTTCGACGACGCGACGATCCAGAACGTGGAGCCGGTCGCCGCCGCGGCCGGCAAGCCGCTCACCCTGCGCATCACCCGGGCGCTGCACGCAGGGATCGCGGCCAGCGCGGGCGCTGGGGCGCCTGTACCGGCGCCTGCGGCCCTTCCGGCACCCGAGGCGGGTTACCCCCCTCTGGAGGGTGTAACGGCCGCAGGCGCCGGCCTGGTGCCCGACGCGCCGCCGTACGCGTG
>DATLVL010000119.1:0-4474 GCA_035577525.1 Gemmatimonadales bacterium
TGGACATTTGTTGTACCTCACCCCCCTGACCCCCTCTCCGCCATGCGGAGAGGGGGAACTACAGGTCGGTTCGTGTGCTCGATTGCTCAGAGTTGGTTCCTCCTTCGGGAGGGGTGAGGACAGCATTACGCCGCGTTCTTCACCTCACCGACCGGCGTCGTCGGCTGTGGCGCGGGCGGGACTGCCCCGTTACGCGGCCGGCCCAGCACCACCCGGGCCGCCTTCCACTCGCCCATCACGTCGCTATCGACTCCGTAGCGATAGCGGGTGATGCTATCGAGCAAATGCACCTGCTCCGTCAGCTCCGCGGTGATCGAGTCGAGCTCGAGTCGGGCACCCATGTGGTCACGCCGGGCGGTGCGTGCCGCCTCGCTGGCGGCCTCGAACTCCGAGACCATCCTCGACAGGTCGTCGAGCAAGGCTTCCGACATGCCGGCCTTCACCAGCGGGTCGTGCAGCGCCTGCCCCGCCGCCAGCAATGACCGGATCGCGACGAGAAAGGCGGCGTTGGTGGAGTTGGTGGCCGGCAGCTTGAAGAGACCGGACACCTCCGTCTGGCCCTTGGAGGCGATCGATCCCACCACCACCAGGTAGTGGACCAGCTCCTGCTGCAGCTTGCGCCGCAGCTCGGCGCGGTGATTGCTGGCCGCGCGCCCGGCGACGCTGCCATCGTGCTGCCGCGCCAGGATCGTGCCGGCACGCGTGAGCAGCTCCTCGAGCCGGGGTAGCACCGGACCGTACGCCGGCTCGGCGGCCGCACGGGCGCGGACGAACTCCCGCACACGTTCGACCATGTCGAGTTTCCTGCGCACATCGGCTTTCATAACTCCTCCTCTTCCGCGGCGCGACCGTCGGGGGTGTCGCGTCTCGTTGCGTTGGGATCCGTCCGGCCGAGAGCCCGACATCGGCCGACGACCGCGCAACGCATCGAGCGGGCCACGACGGTTCACACCGCAACGCGAGCGCGACGGTGCATGGTGGAGTGCATGCGCAGAAGACTGTCAGCGCCGGCGTACAACTCAAGTCATTGTCCAGCAAGCGAAACAGCGCGGGCGAGCGTCAGTTCACATCGGATTGCGGACTACATCAGTGAGTGTGAGTACGACCGCAGTGCGCGCTGGTCGCGAAGTGGATGGTGTCCTATGGAGAGGATATGTCCTCCAAAGATAGGACGGTGGAGCCGCGCGAAGCGATCGGCGCACGACGCTAACGAATTGCGCGCGGCGCGAACGGATCGCTGCACGGCTCGAACGAATTGCGCAGGGCGCGAACAGACTGTCGCACGGGTCCAGACGGATTGCGCAGCGCGCGAACGAGCCGGAGCGCCTGTCGCCGGAGCGTTCGGTCGGGTTTTTGCCCTTGTGCTGTGCGGTTTTCGTGAGGATGCGGCCACGACGTCGTTGCGGAGCAGGCGCTGGGGTCCCTCATCGGGCCGCTGATCTCATGGACTGCGAAGAACGTGGGCTGGCGGTACACGTCGCATGAGGACCCACAGGTCGCCCTCGTGGTGGTCGATCAAGGCCGTGAGTTGTCGTGCCGCGAGCGGGCGGCGGTACTGCGCGGCCGCCTCTTCAAACGCTTTTATCGAGGCGACCCCCCTGCCCAGGAGAACTTGAGGTCCCTCGCGCCCCTCGCTGCGCTCGGGGACGCTCGGGATGACAACGTTTTTCTTATCGCTGAGCAGTTATTAGGAGGGAGTGAACAGGAGGATGGTCAGTACCGCACCGCGGCGACGTCGGTGCGGGCGAAATCGTCGCCGGTGAACAACAGGGGCTCATTGGCGAGGCGGGCGGTGGCGTAGGCCAGGCAGTCGCCAAAGTTGAGCCCGGCGGGGTGTCGTCCCCGTCCGTAGCGCAGCCATGCGTCGGCGGCGGTGCCGAAGTGGGCGTCGGTGAACGGCACAACGGCGATGTCCCCTTCGAGCAGGAGCCGCCCCACCAATCCGCGCGCGTCCCGGGCGAGCCGGGCCGAGAGCACGATGGTCGTCTCGACGAGGGTGGGGGCGCCGATGCTGACCGCGCGCGGAGTGGTCGTGAGAGCGGCGAGGAGGCGTTCCCAACCCGGCTCGCGCAGGGTGATGGCAACCACCGCCGAGGAATCGAGGATCACGTGCCTGCGGGCCCGTAGCCCAGGATGGCGTCCTCTTCGGCGCGGGTGAGGACGCGGCCCCCTTGTCCTTTCGGGATGATGGGCCAGGCTTCCTGTTCCAGGAACCGTTGCAGGCGGTCCGCTCGATCGGGGATCGCGGCAACGGGAAGGCGCGCCGTTTCTCGTACGCGGCCGGTGGGGGTGGTACGGGCCACCGGAATCAGGACGGCGACCGGTGTGCCTGCCTTCGCGATGGTGATCGTCGCCCCGCGGCGGACGCGCTCGAGCAGGCGAGAGAGATGGGTCTTGGCCTCGTGGATATTGACGATGTCGGACACGGGACCCTACCTGGACAAGGACGGCACAACTTAGTCCAGTTGATGGACTAAGTCCATATTCTGTTCCCTGCCCAGGAGAACTTGAGGTCCCTCGCGCCCCTCGCTGACGCTCGGGTTTGTCCTCACCCCCTGACCCCCTCTCCGCGATGCGGAGAGGGGGGACTAATGACAAGCTTTTTTTATCGCTGAGCAGTTAGTAGGAGACAGGGCTCGCCACCTCCAAAGTTTTCTAGAGAATCGCGCTCAGAGAGCAGTCGAAGCCCGGGAGGACGTCTTCTCCCCGGAGCGCGTCGTCCGCCGACACGACCGCTTCGGTGCCGTCCAGGCGGTAGCAGCGAGCCAGTCGGCGTTCGGGGTCGATGACCCAGACGAGCCTGGTGCCGGCACTCAGCAAGTCCGCGATCTTGCCCAGCACAGCACCTGGCCGATTGCCGGGTGAGAGCACCTCGACCGCCAGATCAGGTGCCATATCGGGGAACCCGGCAGGTTCCGGGGTCGGCAGCCGCTCGCGACGGATGAAGGCGATATCGGGAGCGCGGACGGTATCGGGGCCGCGGGCAAGGGTGAATCCGGTGTCCCCGACGTAGATCTGGCCCAGCTGCTTCGTCTCAGCGTGGTCCGCCAGGCGTCGGGCCAGGTTCAGCGTAACGCGACCGTGTGGGAGGCCGGCAGGCTCCCGGACGACCAGGACGCCGCGAACGAGCTCCACCCGCTTCCCCGGAATGGAGACATGGAGGAGCTCCTCGGCGGTGATCGGTGTCGAGGGTGACATGGTCTGAACGTAGGCGGGCTCGCCGGGCATCGCAACGGAAGCATAAGCCGGCAACCTCAACGGAGAGTCAAACTAATCGGCGACACCCTGAAGGGTGACCCCAAAGGGGCGCACGCTTGAGCGTGTCTCTCGTGCGTCCATGCAACCCCTGGGACGTCTACCCGCACTAATAGCATCCCTCCCGGAGACTGCCATGCGCCCGTTCGCTCTTGTCCTTGTAGCGCTCCCGATCTGGACGGTGACCGCTGCGGCACAGGGTCCTGGAACCTATCAGTCGGGTCGCCGGGCGCTGCTGCCCCGCGCCCGCGAGATTGCCCTGGCCCGCAGTGCGGCGCCTGCCGCGGTCTCCGACTCCGCGACGATCTATGTACTCGGCGACCAGGGCTACGAGATCGCGGTGCGCGGCACGAACGGCAACACCTGTTACGTCGATCGTTCTCGAGTCGCGGCGATCGCGCCACAATGCTTTAATGGCGAGGGGGCCGCGACTATAATGGAAATCGAGATGCATCGCATCACGCTGCTGCACCAGGAGCGCTCAGTGGCGGAGGCGGATCGGGACATCGCCGACGGCTTGGCGAGCGGGCACTTCCGCTTGCCGCGCCGGCCGGTGCTCTGCTACATGATGTCCGCCGCTCAGAATCTCTTCGACGACGACGGCAAACCCGTGGGTCACTGGCACCCCCATCTGATGTGGTACGTCCCGTACGTCACGGCGGCGGAGCTCGGCCTGGGGAAGACCGGCGGCGACGGCACGACCACGCTCGTCCAGTGGGAGGGGAGCCCGCTGGCGAACGTGATCATCGTCGTGCGTGATTCCCTGGAGCCCGCTGGAGGCAGCGTCACCGGACGGTGACCCAGGACGACGACCGCCTCCTCGTCCAGGCGGTAGTGCAGCGAGGCGACGAGCGAGCCTTCGCGTCGCTGTACGACCGGCATACGCCCGCGCTCTATCGCCTGGCGCTGCGGCTCAGCGGTGGCTCGGACGCGGATGCCGAGGACATCACGCACGACGCGTGGGTGCGGGCGGTCGAGCGCCTCGCGACGTTCGAATGGCGCGCGACGCTGCGCACGTGGCTGGCGGCGTTCGTGATTCGCTGCGCCCACGAACGCAACCGCGCCACGACGCACGCAGCGATAGACGACCTCGCCGCCGGCGCGGAAGACGTCGCGCTGCGCGGCAGCTACGACCGGCTCGACCTCGAGCGGGCGATCGCCGGCCTCGCCGACGGGTTTCGGCAGGTCTTCGTCCTCCACGACGTGCAAGGCTACACCC
>DATLVL010000120.1:0-8902 GCA_035577525.1 Gemmatimonadales bacterium
TTCGACAAACTCCTCGCTGACTACGATGCGGTGTTCATCGCGATTGGACTCGGTCGCACGAGGTCTCTCGGCATCCCCGGTGAAGACCAGAAGGGCGTCGTCGATGCGCTGGGGTTCATCGAGCAGCTGAAGACGCGTCCCTATCGTGAGACCCAAGTCGGGCGCCGGGTGGCGGTGGTCGGCGCCGGCAACACGGCGATCGATGCCGTGACCCAGGCGAAGCGTCTTGGCGCCGAGTGGGCGACGATCGTGTACCGCCGTGGTCCTACCGACATGTCGAGCTTTCATTATGAGCAGGAGCTCGCAAAGACCGACGGCTGCGAATTCCGGTTTCACTGCCGCCCCATGCGCATCCTCGGGAACGGCCAGGTAACCGGGCTCGAAGTCGAGACGCCGCAAGGGATTGAAGTGATCGCCTGCGACATGGTGATCACGGCTCTGGGACAGGAAGCGCTCGGCGGCTTCACGCTGCCGACGGACAATCCCAAGGTGTTTAGCGGCGGGGATTTCGCGAACGGCGGCGCCGAGATCGTGAATGCGGCGGCGGATGGAGTACGCGCGGCGTCAAGAATTCACGAATTGCTGAGCCGCGGTTCCATCACAGGCTGAAGCCTGTGCCCGAACTGCACTGCGCTATAGCGCAGTGTTTGGTGGGCCCACCCTTCAGGGTGGGAACAGGAGGCGGAGATGGCCAGTCTCGCAACGAATTTCGCAGGCATCGAATCGCCCAACCCGTTCTGGTTGGCATCGGGTCCTCCCACCAACACCTACGGCCAGGTCGCGCGCGCGTTCGACCTCGGCTGGGGCGGCGCCGTATGGAAGACCGTCGGGGAGCCGATCATCAACGTCTTTTCCCGCTATGGCTCGGTCGATCTCGGCACGACGCGGATGATGGGATTCAACAACATCGAGCTGATCACCGACCGCCCCATCGCCGACAATCTCAAGGAAATCGCCGAGGTCAAGCGCAACTATCCCAAGCACGCGGTGATCGTGTCCCTGATGGTCGAGTCGAAGCGTGAGGCATGGCATGAGATGGTGAAGCGCACCGAGGAAACCGGAGCGGACGGGATCGAGCTGAACTTCGGCTGCCCGCACGGGATGAGCGAGCGCGGTATGGGGAGCGCCGTAGGGCAGGTGCCCGACTACACCTGCCAGATCGTGGAGTGGGTGAAGGAAGTCGCCACGATCCCGGTGATCGTGAAGCTCACTCCCAACGTCACCGACATCACCTACATCGCGCGCGCAGCCGTGAAAGGCGGCGCCGACGCCTTGTCACTGATCAACACGATCAATTCCATCGTCGGCGTCGATCTCGATTCGTTCGCCCCATACCCCGCCGTCGCCGGCAAGTCGAGCCACGGCGGGTATTGCGGGCCCGCGGTGAAGCCAATCGCGCTGCATCTCGTTTCAGCGGTCGCGGGCGACAAAGCCGTGACGATCCCCATTTCCGCCATCGGCGGCATCTCCACGTGGCGCGATGCGGCGGAGTTCATCACGCTGGGCGCCGGGACGCTGCAGGTGTGCACCGCGGTGATGCACTATGGATTCCGGATCATCGAGGACCTGATGGACGGTCTGGCGACGTGGATGGACGAGAAGGGCCACAAGACGCTCGCCGACGTGCGCGGCCGCGCGCTCCCCAACGTCGTGAAATGGGAAGACCTCGATCTCAACTACCACCTCGTCGCCGCGATCGACCAGGACACGTGCATCGGCTGCGAGCTGTGCTGGACGGCGTGCGAGGACGGGGCGCATCAGGCGATCCGGCGTCACCCCCGCAGCAACGGGGGCCCCGTCGTCGAGATCATCGAGGAAGCGTGCGTCGGGTGCAATCTCTGCTCGCAGGTATGCCCGGTTCAGGGCTGCATCACGATGCAGCAGGTCCCGAACACATTCGGCGCGGTGACCTGGAAGGACTACTCAGCTGGGCGCACGCTGGCACCGCGATCGGAGCATTTCCATACGGCGACGTGGGCGAACCGTGCCTGACGCCTAGATGATGTGCTCGAGCCCTCGCGTCGCGAGCTCCTGCAGGATCTTGCGGATCACCGTCGCTGCATGCTCGAGTCGGGCACGGTCGACATCGCTGCCGCCCTGCTCCATCCGGGTCCGGAGCTGACTCAGCGTCTCATCCAGGGCGGCTTCGAGGACCTGCGCCTCTTCATCCGTCAGAATCAGTTGCATACCGCATCATCTCGCTGAAAGGGTCCTACGCCGAGAACGGCAGGAGGGTGATGGGAGTTCCAGTCGCTTTAGAACGCTGCCTGAAAGCGGCCATTGGCGATCGGTCCAGCGAATCCGGACCATGACCAATCGCCTGAGAGCCCGGCGACTGTCACGGTGGCACTGAGGAAGACGTTGTTGTCGGCGTAGAAGGGGTTGAGATTCAGCTGCACGCTGCCGTCGCCGATCTGACGGCCGGAGAGCGTGCCGTGGCCCACCTGTGGCCCCACCGGCGCGGTGGTGTCGGCCCCCGCCACCCAGTCGATCTGCCACGTGCCGGTGACGGTGGAGTCGGCGTGGACGACGAGGCGCAGGGCTCCCACGAGGAGCGGCGTCCCCTGGAGACTCGCGCTGTAGTGCAGCACCCCGTCCTTGAGGGTGCCCGGAGCGGTCATGCCGCCACCCGAGCATCCACTCACAAGCGCCGCGAGTGCCGTTCCAACGGTCAGGATACGCATAGTGTGAGATATACCCAACTGGAGCGGCCGTGCGTCACGTCGTACCTTGGCCACGTCACGCTGGAGGCGTTGTGGGATCAATCACCCGTCGTGAAGCACTCAAGCTCGCCACGGCGCTGGGCGCCTCGCTCGCCTGGCCGTCGATTGTGCTGCGTCCGGGGTCACGCCCCATCCAGGAGCGACGCGACCTGTTCGCGCACGGTGTCGCGTCGGGTGACCCGCGCCCCGACAGCGTCCTCTTGTGGACGCGCCGGCCACCGGAAAGCGGCAACGCTGCGATCGAGCTGAAGGTCGAGGTCGCCCTGGATCCCGATTTCACCCGCTTGGTATCGCGCGCGCGCACGACGGTCAGCGCGGCAGCGGACTGGACCTGCAGGGTCCTCGCCGCGGGGCTCGAGTCGGGACACGTGTACTGGTACCGCTTCGTCGACCGCCAAGGGTTCGCGAGTCGCGTGGGGCGAACGATCACCGCTCCGAGGGAAGACGACGAGGGCGCGGCGAGGTTCACCTTCGTCAGCTGCCAGAACATGCAGATGGGGGCATGCAACGCGTATCGACGGATGATCTACGAAGACGAGCGCCGGCCGCGCGACGAGCAGCTGCAGTTCGTGCTGCACCTCGGCGACTTCGTGTACGAGGTGACGTGGTATCCGGAAGACCGCCCGCAGGGATACTACGACCGCACGCTCAAGGACATCGTGCGCTACCCGAATGGTGAAAAGATCGCCGACTTCCACGTGCCGACGACGGTGGACGACTACCGCGCGCTGTATCGCGGCTATCTCTTGGATCCCGATCTGCAGGATGCGCGAGCGCGCTGGCCGTTCGTGTGTATGTGGGATAACCACGAGTTCTCGTGGAAGGGGTGGCAGAGCCAGGAGGTGTTCGGAACGGTCAAGCCGGCGCAGACGCGCAAGGCCGCCGCCAATCAGGCGTGGTTCGAATTCCAGCCGGCGAGGGTGGCGCAGAACGGCGGCTCGCTCGAGCGGTTCGACGCGCCGCGGGTGGCCGACGCGCCGATCACGCAGTTCGACAGCGACGGCCTCGGCCAGGAAGCCGGGAATCTCGCGGCCATCAACTCACTCAAGATCAATCGCACTTTCCGCTACGGCCGGCACCTCGAGCTGTTGCTGACGGACAACCGTTCGTTTCGCTCGCAGCCACTCACCGACCGGCCCGAGGCCGCTCCGTTCAAGCTGCGGCAATTCCCGTTCGTCGTCTCCGAGGACATCACCGAGATCCTCGACGCCGGGAGCAGCTACGGTGGCGGCCACCCACCGGCGACGATCTCGTTCGGCGGCGCCGACCTCCCCAATCCCCGCAAAGACGGCCCGCCCCTCTCGATGCTCGGCGCGACGCAGAAGGCGTGGTTCCTCGAGCGGCTGCGCGCATCCCGGGCGACGTGGAAGGTCTGGGGCAATACCGTCGCGATGCTCGACTGGCGGATCGACTTCCAGAACCTGCCGCCCGAGCTCGGGGTCCACTGGCCGACGACGGGCTACGCCTTGCTCGGAGACGACGACTGGTCGGGGTATCGCGCCGAGCGGCGCGAGATTCTCGACTTCGTGCGGACCAATGGGATCACGGGGTTTGCGACTGTCGCCGGAGACCGGCATTCGTTTCTTGCGGGAGTCATCTCCACCGACTTGCCGCCGAAGCCGTTCACACCGGTCGGCGCCGAGTTCGTGACCGGCTCGATTTCGGCGCCGGGGCTCGCCGAGGCGGCGCGCTATGTGACGAAGGACAATCCGTTACGGCCGATCTACGTGCATGAGCCTGCCGGAGCGTCTCCCGGGCCGGCGATCAACTGCTCCTTGATGAACGGCGTGCGCGCGAGCCTCGCACTCGCCCGCAGCAACGATCTACGCGCGGCAGTCGCCGAGCGGAATCCGGACAACGCGCCGCAGCTGGCGTTCGCGGATGTCGGCGGGCACGGCTACGCCACGGTCCGCGCGGCGAGCGATCGCCTGGAGGTGGAGTTCGTGTGCATTCCGGAGCCGCTGGTGCGGAGTCCGGATGCGAATGGCGGGCCGCTCGCGTACCGCGTCGCACACGAAGTGAGGCTGTGGCGTGCGGGTGAGGTGCCGCGGGTCCAGAGAACCACAGTCGAAGGCACGCTCCCACTCGTCTGGTGAGTGAGCCTTGACGCTCAGGCCGTGCAGCGCCATCCTTCGCGCGTGCGCCAGGGGCGCCTGCGGGTCCGCGCGAAGGACTGAGTCCACCCCGTTAACGTGATCCTTGCACGGCTGTCTCCGTGCTGGCCGGCTTGCGGACCGCTGGCATCCAGCATGGAGGTCGTATGACGGCCAAGCCGCTGCCCCCGCGCCCCAACCTCGACCAGCTCAAACGGCAAGCCAAGGACCTGCTGCAGTCCGCCCAGCGCCACGAAGCCGGCGCCCGGGCCCGATTCCGCATACTCCCTGCGTTCGCATCCGATACGGATGAGCGCCTCGACCAGGCAACGCTCGCCCTGCATGACGCACAGTCGGTCGTCGCCCGCGAGCACGGCTTCGATTCCTGGAATGCGCTGCGGGAACACGTAGAAGAGATGACCCTCGAATTCGACGCGGCGGTCGTGCAGTTCCTCGAAGCGGCGACGGACGAACGTGGCGATCGCGCCGAGCGGCTCCTCAAGCTGCATCCCGGAATTGCGAGCGCGAACCTCCATACGGCGCTCGTTCTGGGCGACAGCGTGCGCGTCGCAGCGCGGCTCGACCAGGACCCGTCGCTCGCCACGAAGCCGGGGGGCCCGCGCGGCTGGGAGCCGATTCACTACGTCTGCTACTCGAGCGCAGCGCACGATGCACCCGAGCGCGCCCGAGGGCTCGTCGCGATCGTCCGACAGCTCATCGCCCTGGGCGTCGATCCCAACACGCGGTTCCCCTGGCCGCACCACAACGTGCACCGGCCGGTACTGTGGGGCGCGTCGCGCGTCGTGCGCGCCCTGCCCCTCGTCCATGCTTTGCTCGACGCCGGCGCAGACCCCAACGACGGTGTCACCCTGCCGATGGCGGCGAGCGCCGGGGATCTGCCGGTGCTGGAGGCGCTGCTCGCACACGGCGCCAAGGTCGATCAGGCGTGGGCCACCGACGGAGCGACGGCGCTGTACGCAATCCTCAACTGGAGTCACACGCCCGACGGCGCGGTCTGGCTGCTCGAGCACGGCGCCGATGCGAACGCGGTGTTCGCCGAGAACGGCGAGACGCCGCTCCATGCCGCGGCGCGGGCGTGGGACGTGCCGCTGGTTGAGGCGATGGTCGCGCACGGGGCCGACATCGCGCGCCCGCGGGCGGACGGCCGAACCCCCTACGCGCTCGCCGAGCTGAACGGCAACCGCGCCGTGGCCGACTGGCTGCTCGCGCAGGGTGCCTCGCCTGAGCTGGCGGCGGTGGACCGGCTCGTCGCGGCGTGCAGCCGTGGTGATCGGGCGACGGTCGACTCGCTGCTCGCGGTCAACCCCGGGTTACGCAACGAGATCAGCGACGACCATTACATCACGTTTCATCAGGCCGCCGAGCGCGGCGATGTCCCAGCACTCGAAGCGATGCTGGCCTGTGGCTTCGATCCGAACCGACCGGACCAAGGAATCGGCAAGACGGCGCTGCATTCGGCGGCAATGGCCGGGTGGCCCGGGGCGGTACGAGTGCTGCTCGCGCACGGGGCTTCGGTGACCGTGCGCGACCGTGAGTTCAACGGACCGCCGCTGATCTGGGCGGCAGAAGGATCGAGAACGGAGCACCGTCAGGGACGGGACTTTGCCGCGGTGGGGAAGCTCCTGCTGGAGGCCGGGTCCCCGGTGGAGTGGGAGTACAACGCCGAGCCGGCGGAAGGGCTGCGCGAGATTCTCGCGGCGTGGCAACGCGCTTGACCTAGCACCCGCCCTGGTGTCGCTGACGTGAATGACGGCGACACTGGGGCGGGACCCAAGAGGAGAACGCACATGCACAAGGGCAGGCTCGAGGCATTCAGCGACGGCGTGCTGGCGATCATCATTACGATCATGGTGCTCGAGCTGCACCTGCCGCCCGGCAGCGATCTGGCCGCGCTTGGCGTGGCGGCGCCGAAGCTCTTGATCTACCTGCTGAGTTTCGTATTCATCGCCATCTACTGGAACAACCACCACCACATGTTCCAGGCAGTGCAAAAGGTCACGGGCGGCGCGTTGTGGGCCAATATGCACCTGCTCTTCTGGATCTCGCTGATCCCGTTCGTAACGGATTGGATGGGCGAGCGCTTCGCCGCGATCCCCGTGGCCACGTACGGCGTGGTTCTGATGTCGGCCGGAGCTGCTTACTTCATTCTGTCTCGCGTGCTGCTGGCGTCACACGGTCCCACATCCCTGCTCGCGCGCGCGATCGGTCGCGATGCCAAGGGCGTTGCCTCCCTCGTCATTTACGCGATAGCCGTGGCGGTGGCGCTCATCGCACCGTGGCTCGCCTGCGCGCTGTATGTGGTGGTGGCGCTGCTGTGGCTCGTGCCGGACCAGCGCATCGAGCGCCTGCTGTCTTGAAGCTCAGAGCCGCGCCATCATCCGTCGATGATTCGCTTCACGCCGCCCGTTCGATACGGCAGTCGTAGCAGCCTGCTTCGGTGTCGCGAACGTGGATATAGGCGACATCGCTGCGACTGAGCAGCCGCTCGATCGCCGCGTCGACGGCGCCATTTTGGACTCGCTCCTCCACCAGCAATCGGCGCTCCGAACCGTAGCCCTGCAGCGTCAGGGCGCGGCTCCGGATATCTCCCGGGAACCCCGCATCCTCGGCGTGCCGCACGCAGGCCGCTTCATGGATGAAGACGGGGCCAGGTAGGGGTTCGGAGTCGAGTCCCGCAAACGGGTCGAGCGTGAAGAGGATGCGACCCTCCTGTCCGACGTTGAAGGCCCGCAGGCAGAGCCGGCAGGGCCCGTGGCCGCGAGCGACCTCGGTGTGCGTCGGATGCTTGGAGAAGGGGGAGAGGTGCGTGGCCCGAACGGCGTCGGCCACGTCCTGCGATAACGCGATGACTCGATAGGCTGGCATGTGCCTTCCGGAAGCGGGATGCCGGGAAGGCTAGAGGGATGTTGCGCGGCAGTCTATCCGATTCCTGCGGGGAAACCTTTCGACGCCTCTGCTTGACGCCCTTTGGTCTTCCAGAGCCACCGGTCGGACTTGAACCGACGACCGCTCGATTACGAATCGAGAGCTCTACCACTGAGCTACGGTGGCGCGGTTGTCCAACAACGACTTACCGCATTGGTCGAGAGGTCTACGCCGTGGTGCCAATGGTGGTGCCAAAACCCACCCCGCGCAGCCCCTTCAACCGAGCTTCCAACTTAGCAACGTGCTGCTCGATGCGGTACTCTACCGCATCGGCCCGGTGACGTACTTGGCCGAGGTGTCCGTAGACCTTCCGCACCATCGATTCGCCGCCGTGGCCCATTTCCCGAGCGACCGTATAGGTGCTAACGGGCGCGCCCTGGTCCACTGTCTGGAGCCGAGCGGCGCAGTAGGTGTGTCGGAACATCTTCGAGCGGATTTCTCCCGTTTTCCACCCAGCCCGGACCGCGACAGCGTCCAACAGCTTGCGGAAATCGGTGAGCATAGCCTCCGCTCCAGTGCGGTAACTCGGGAACAGCAAGCGGCTCGGTGGATGCTCTGCCAGGTATCGCTCGAGGATCTCGCGGAGCTGCGGCCACAGCGGCACTGACCGATGCGACGTGGCAGTCTTCAGCCGGCGCCACGCGTTTGGTCGAAATGTCACCACACCACGGTCGAGCGAGACGTCATCTACTTCGAGCCCCAGAACCTCGGACTCGCGACCACCGGTCAGCAGGAATGTGGCGATCAGCTCGTTGGCAAACGGAACCGGCCGCCAGCCTCCCTTCGTCGGGGCCGGCCGGTAAGTCCGGGCCGCTTCGAGCAGCAGCGCGGCATCATGGATCTCGAGCCACTTTGCCTCGCCGCGACGGGGTGACGGCTTCTCGTCGAAGTCCCCAACGGGATCGTAACCCGACGGCACTACCCGCTCGGCCCGCGCCCGCTTGTACAGGTTCGATAGACAGCTCAGGTGATGTCTGACGCTGCTCGCCGACATCGTCCCCTTGCGGCCGTTCGGCGTCGCGAGGAGCCGGTTCGCCCAACGACGGACGTCGGCGACCGTGATCGACGCGAGCTCGCGGTCCTTGCCGAAGAATTCGATCGCGCGATCCAGGCACTTCTCCGTCACTTCGAGCCAATGCT
>DATLVL010000121.1:0-4425 GCA_035577525.1 Gemmatimonadales bacterium
CCGCCAGGAACGACCGTGATCGCGTCGAACGGCGTGTTCGCTTTCGTTGTCAGAATCCCCGATCCGATGCCGAGGCCGACGGCACCGGTCGGCAACAACACCGCCGAATCCCCCGCGGTGAGGTTGAACACGAAATCGAAATCCGCTGCCTGGTCGGTACGTAACACGTGCGGCGACGCGATGCGGAACGCTGACGGCTGATCGAGCGCCGTGCCGTCCAAGGCGTACAGCGACAGCGTGTCGACCTGGTTCACGACAATGCCCGGCTGCAGGCCGGTGTTGCCACAGGCGAGGACGGTGAAAAGCCCGAATACCAGGGAGGCGAGCGCAGCGCCGGTGAGACCGCGGGACATCGTCGCGGGAAGATACCGTGGCGCCGCGGAGCGATCAACCCTTAACCGACTATCACTGCTTGACTTCCCCTATCGCGCGTCCTAGCTTCGCGCGCGTATGCCGACGATCCGGGAGTTGGTGCAGGCGATCGCCCGCCGCGACGGCGTCGACGCGGTTGTCGTCGTCGGACGCGACGGGCTGCCGATCGACTCCGCCACACGCAACGGCATCGACTCCGAGAGCGTCGCCGCCGTCCTCCCGGCGGTGATCCGCGGCATGACCGACCTCGGCGGCGCCGGCGGCCGCGGCGACTTCGCCACCGCGGTCCTCGAGTTCGCAGTCGGCATGGCGGTCGTGGCGGTGCTCCACTCCGATGCCCTGCTCGTGATTCTGGTGCGGCCCGACACCAACGTCGGCACGCTGCTGTTCGATATCCGCCGCCATCGCACCGCCATCGCCGGCTTGCTGTAACCCGAAAGCAGGCAGCATGACCCGGCGACTCCTG
This sequence comes from Gemmatimonadales bacterium, assembly GCA_035577525.1. Lineage (GTDB taxonomy): Bacteria > Gemmatimonadota > Gemmatimonadetes > Gemmatimonadales > GWC2-71-9 > DASTHG01. Next base: position 839 of record DATLVL010000121.1, read on the forward strand.
GTGGTGGACGACGAGCCGCACATCGGCCTCCTGCTGCAATTGCAGCTGGAGTCGCGCGGCTACGAGCTGCGTTTGGCGCGCTCGCTGTTCGAAGCGCGCGGCGCCCTCAAGACCGATTGGGGCCCGCCCGACGGCATCCTCCTCGATATCCACCTCCCCGACGGCTCGGGTGTCGACCTGCTGCGGGAGCTGCGCGAGCGGCCTGCCACAGCCACGATCCCGGTACTCGTGTTGACTGCGGAAGGCGAAGAGCGCGTGCTCGCCGAAGCCCGCCGCCTCGGCGCCCAGACGATCACGAAGCCGTTCAGTCCCACGAAACTGCGCGCCCTCGTCGCCGCGCTGGTGGGAGACTCGGACCCCGACGCCGCGGTGTGAATACCTGGGCGGTGATCCTTGCCGGAGGCGCCGGAACGCGGTTCTGGCCGCTGTCCACCGCCGAGCGGCCCAAGCAGCTCCTGCCCCTCGCCGGCGATCGCCCGTTGCTGGCACAGGCGGTGCGCCGGCTCGACGGCCTCGTGCCCCCGAGCCGCGTGCTCATCCTCACCGGACCGTTTCTCGTGGAGCGCGTCACCGAGCTCGTCCCGGAGGTGCCCGCCGCGCAGGTCCTCGCCGAGCCGCGCGCCGCGTCGACCGCCCCCGCGCTCGTCTGGGGCGCGAGCTGGATCGCGAAGCGCGACCCGGGTGCGCAGATGTTGTCGCTGCACGCCGACTGGGCGGTGGGTGATGAAGCGGCGTTCCGCGTCGCGGCCGAGCGGGCGCTCGACACGGCGCACAAGCACGACGTTCTCGTGACGGTCGGCGTGAAGCCGACCCGGGCCGAGACGGCGTACGGCTACATCGTTCCCGGCGGCGCGTTGGGCGGCAGCCGGCACGCGCGCCGCGTGCAGCGCTTCGTCGAGAAACCGACGGCCACGCGCGCCACCCAGCTGCGGCGCCGCCGCGCCCTGTGGAACACCGGCCTCTTCGCCTGGGACGTCGAGCGCTTCCTCACCGAGGCCCGCGCCCACGCGCGCGAGCTGCGGCGCGGCTGGCCGGCGCTCGCCAGCGGCGACGCCGCCGCGTTCTTCGCCGCGGTGAACCCCGCCGCGGTCGACATCGCCGTGCTCGAGCGCACCAAGCGGCTCGCCGTCGTCGAGGGAACGTTCCACTGGGACGACATCGGATCGTGGGACGCGCTGTTCCGCATCCGCTCGGCCGACTCGCAGGGCAACATCGCAGTGGGCAACGTGACCATCGGCGACGACGTGCGGCGCTGCGTGCTGTGGTCGGAGGACGAACACCTGGCGGTCAGCGGCATCACCGATCTGATCGTGGTGCGCGCCAACGGCCACACCCTGGTGATGCCGACCGGCCGCGCCGACCGGCTCAAAGCGCTGGTCCAGAAGCTGTGACGACCGCCCTGTATCTGCTCGATCCCGATCCGGCGCCGGCCTGGGCGCCGTTCGCGGGCGTGCGGCCGCTGTGCGAGCTGCGCGCCGGCGCCCACCTGATCCGCGAGCGCTGGGAGACGTTCATCGGCGCCGAGGCAACGGAAATTCTCGCGCTGCCCCATCTCGCCGGCTTCGCCGAGCCGGGGATGCCGCCGGTGCGCGCGCGCCACCCGATCACCGGGCCGGCGGTGATCGGCTCGTCGACGTTCGCGCCGCGCGGCCTGGCGCCTACGCTCCCCGCCACCGCGGCGCGCCTCGTCGCGCGCGGCATCACTGTCGGCTGGGCGGTTCCCGCCGGTGTGACGTGGCAGGGGCCGCAGCGCGAAGCCCAGTCGGTCGAGGTGCCGGGCACGGTGCTGCACGGCGTGTTCGACCTCATCCCGGCGCTCACCCAGCTGCTTCCCGAGGACCTGCGGGCCATGCTGGGCGACTCGGATCCCGTTCCGGCCGGGGCGATCGTCATCGGCGACCCGACAGGCCTGGGGCTGCACGAGGCGATCGTCGAGCCCGGTGTCGTGTTCGACGTTTCGAACGGGCCCGTGGTCGTGGAGAGCGGCGCCGAGGTGCGCTCGGGAACGCGGCTCGAGGGGCCGATCTGGATCGGCGCCAACACGCGGGTGCTGGGCGGCGACATCCGCGGCTCGGCAATCGGCCCGCACTGCAACGTCCGGGGGGAAATGTCGGCCTGCAGTTTTCTGGGATACGGCAACAAGTCGCACGACGGCTTCGTGGGGACGACCATCGTGGGGCGGTGGGTGAACTTCGGCGCGGGGACGACGACGTCGAATCTCAAGAACACGTACGGCCCGGTTCGCCTCGACGTCGCCGGCACGGCAATCGAGACCGGCCTGCAGTTCTGCGGCAGCCTGCTCGGCGATCACGCCAAGACGGCGATCGGCACACTGCTCGTGACCGGGACCGTCATCGGCGCGGGCGCCAGCGTGTTCGACGAGGTGCGTGCGCCCAAGTACGTGGCGCCGTTCGCCTGGGGCGGCGGCACCGACGAGCGGATGACGCGTGACGGATTCCTGAAAACGGTGGAGCGCGTCCTCCCGCGCCGCGACGAGACGCTGACGCCGGAGATGCGCGAGGTGCTGGGTCGGGTGTACGACTGGACAACGAAATAAAAACTCCAATGTCCAATGTAGAATGCTCAATGTTCAATCGGCTTGGACATTGAGCATTGAGGATTCGACATTCTACATTGAGTATTTTACCAAGCGCGTGCGCTTCCCGGCGGCGGATCCGGGACGTGCAGTGTATCGGGGCGCAGGGTGGGCGGACCGACGCGGCGCAGCGTCACCGGCTTGTCGAGATCCCCACCGGAGATGGTGAGTTTGTCGCCCTGCACCTTCAGGCCATAGACGTTCCACACGCCGTCGCCCATCGTGAACCAGACGCTGTCCCCCACCACCCGCCACCGCGCCACCTGATCGCCGAACTGGGCCGAGCTGTCGGAGCGGACCATGATCAGCCGCGGCCCGTCGTCGGTGTGCGCCTCCCACTTTCCCTCGAGACGCGGCGGGGTGTGCGTCTGCGCCGCTACGGCGGCGCCGGGAAGACCGACGAGGAAGTACACGGCGAGCACGCGGCGAGTCATCTGCGGAATCTAATTACTTCGCGGCTGAACTTCCGGAGCCCCGGCAGGAGGCTGCGCTGCTGAGGCCGGGGCGGAGAGTGGAGCACTCTCGTCAGATACAACGGCCACCTGGGTTTCCCACTTGCGCATCATCGAGATGAATGCCGCCACGTAGTCGGGGTCGAATTCCAGCCCGGCACGTCCCTCGATGTAGGGAAGGACTTGCTCGACCGGCCAGGCGTCCCGGTAGGGGCGCCGGGTTCGCAGCGCGTCGTACACATCGCACACGTGTACCAGGTTGCTGGCTTCGTGGCAGGAGCGACGATAGCGAACCTGGGGGTACCCCATTCCGTTGAGCATGATGTGATGCTCGTACGCCACCACCGCCGCCAGATCCAGATCCTCCTCGCTCTCAAGAATCAGGCGTGCCCCTTCGACGGGGTGGCGATTCATGAGGACGCGCTCGTCAGGGGTGAGCTTTCCGGGCTTGGTGAGAATCTCGATCGGGATCCGCACCTTGCCGAGATCGTGCAGCAGCCCCGCGACGCCGAACGCGCGGACGTCGGCGGGGGCCATGC
>DATLVL010000122.1:0-10021 GCA_035577525.1 Gemmatimonadales bacterium
GCCCCATCCGGCGGATGAAGTGCTGGTCAACGACTACGGCGACTGCAAGGACAAGCATGTCCTGTTGGCCGCGCTGCTCCACGCAATCGGCATCCCCTCGGCACCCGCGTTAATCTCGTCCACCGGAGACGTCGACTCGAGCGTACCGTCGCCGCTCCAGTTCGATCACCTCATCACGGTCATTCCGTCGGGTCGCGACACCATCTGGCTCGACGCCACTCCGGGCCTGGCCCCATTCGGGCTGCTGCTGTACCCGCTGCGGGACCAGACCGCACTCGTGATGATGCAGCCGGCGGCGCCTCAGCTGGCCCGGACTCCGTCTGCTCCGCCGTTCCCGATGTTCGAGCACGCCACCGTGCGGGGTGCGATTGCCCCGTCCGGCAGCGTCACCCTGGCGATGCGGTATAGCATGCGCGGTGACGAGGAAGCGGTGATGCGGGAGGTCGTCCAGGAGCTGCCACACGATCGGCTGGCCGCGTTCGCCAACGGGATGTTACGGGAGTTCAATTTCTCGGGCACCGCATCGAACGTCGAGACGAGCTCCCCGACGGTTATGTCTGCTCCGTTCTCGTTCGGCTTTCGCATTGATCAACCCGTCGCGCTGACCTGGCACGACCGGCGCGCGTCATACCAGCTGCCGCTGCCGCCGCTCGATCTGCCGTCCGCCTACGACTCCACCAATACCACCGACACACTTTCCCTCGAGGAGACATTCGAGGCCACGCGGGAGCTGTCCCTCGTCCTCCCAGCCGGAACCACCGCGGAGCTCCCTGTGCCGGTGAAGCTGCGGCGGGATTACGGTGAGTACGCCTCTACCTATGCGCTGCACGGCGACACGCTCGCCGTGCAACGGACGATCCATTTCACGCGATCACGGGTGACGCCCAACCAGACGGCCGATTGGAATTCCTTCCGGCGCACCGTGAAGGACGATGAGAATCAGGGCGTGACGCTGGTGCGCTCGACCAACGCGTCGGCAGCGCCCGAAGCGCCGGTTAGCGGCGCAGGCGCGGACCAGCTGCATGCCGCCGGCCTCGACGCGTTGAACGCCGGCGATGCGACGACCGCGGTGCGGCTGTTCCGCCAGGTCGTGAAGCTCGAGCCGCGCCATCAGTACGCCTGGAACAACCTCGGCCGCGCCTACATGCAGCAGAATCAGCTGGACTCGGCCGTCGCTGCGTTCCAGACGCAGGTGGACATCAACCCCTACGACCAGTACGCCTACAACAACCTCGGTCTGGTCCAGTGGCGCCGTGGCGACCTGCGCGGAGCCGCCGCTTCGTTCGGAAAACAAATCGAGGTCAATCCGCTCGATCGTTATGCCCATGCGAATCTCGGCCGCGTCGATCTGTTGCAGGAGCGGGACTCCGATGCGGTGCACGAGCTGACGCAGGCAGCGGTGATCAGTCCGGAGGACGGTCCCGTCCGCGCCGACCTGGGACGCGCCTTGCTGCGGCTCCACCAGCCGGACAGCGCGGTCGCCGAGTTCGACCGGGCGGTCGAGCTGGCGCCGAACGCGATCACCTGGAACACCGTTGCATATGCCCTGGCGCAGAGCGGGCAGCGGCTCGATCGGGCGGCCGTGTACGCGCGCTCGGCCGTCGACGCCACCGCGGCAACCCTGCGCACCCTCACGCCGGAGCACATCGGCCCGCGCGAGCTGGCAGGCGTCGCGGAGCTCGGGTCGTTCTGGGATACGCTGGGCTGGATCGAATTCCGACGCGGCAACGCAGCGGCCGCCGAACCCTACGTACGCGCCGCCTGGCTCTTGCTGCACCATACCGAGGTCGGCGACCATCTCGGCCAGATTTACGAGGCGCAAGGCAAGAAGGCCGCCGCCTTGCAAACCTATGCGATGGCCGTGAACGGGTTGGTCTCGATTGGCATCGCCGACGCGCGGCGCCACCTCGCGGCGCTCGTCGGCAGCCCGGGAGTCGCCGAGCGGTGGGCCGACTCGGGCAGGGCGATGCTCATGAAACAGCGCACCGTCCACTTTGCCAAGGGGGCGGATTTCGACGGCGTGGCCCAGGTCCAGTTGATCGTGAATTCCCGTTCGGGCATCGAACACGTGCGCTTTCTGGCTGCTGCGCCGCAGTTTTCGGCGCTGGAAGCCAAACTCAAGCTCGTCGACCTGCCGATCACATTCCCCGATTCCACGCAGACGAAGTTGCCGTTACTGGGCCTCGTGACGTGCTCGACGTTCACCAGCGATTGTAGCCTCGTGCTGGAAGGCGGCGTCAACCAGGTGATGTCGTCGGAGATACGGCGGCGCTGAAACCTGGCCGATCGAGTTGACTCGGGCTTGACCGTCCCGCTCTACGCTGCAGGCGACCAGTCACCGGAGATCGCCATGCACGCCGCCAGCTCGGCTCCCGCCCGTCAGTCGTCCACCGTCGACCTCATGGCGATGCTGCTCGTCCTGGCGGGGGACCATCAGGCGAGCGCCAACGCCAACGCGAAGACGCTGCTGCGGTTAGCCGAGCCGGAACCGATCCCGGAAGCGCCGCACCACGGCGGCGAGTCGATCGTCCAGCAGATCGAAGCAGTGGCGTGAGATGTTCTCGGGCACGCCGTAATACGCCTCGGCGACGCCCCCCGTGATGCAGGCGAGTGTATCCGCGTCGCCTCCAAGCGAGACGGCATTGCGGACGGCGTCCTCGTACCCGGTCGATTCGAGGAAGGCAACCAGTGCCTGGGGGACCGTGTCCTGGCAGGTCTCATTGAACCGGTACGTTGGCCGGATCGCATCGAGGGTGAACCCCAGATCATATCCGAAGTGTTCGGCGAGCCGGCAGCGGATCTCCGTCTTGTCACGCAGCTGCCGGGCCCAGAAGACCGCTGCCGCCACTGCCTGGGCGCCGCGAATCCCCTCAGGATGATTGTGCGTAACGACGGCGCTTCGCTCCGCCCGTTGCAGCACCTGTTCCAAGTTCTCGAATGCAAACCCAACCGGGCTGACCCGCATCGCGGATCCGTTCCCGAAGCTGTGATAGGGATCGCGCCATCGATTATTGGCCCAGCGGCCGTACATGAGGCCGTACCCGCGGCCAGGAAAAGAGGCCGTATAGTCGTGTAACAGGTCGACGAGATCGGCACCGGTGAGAATCCACTCCGCGATCGCAACCGTCAGCACGGTGTCATCGGTGAAGTGCGACTCCGGGACGAGGAGTGGAAATTCCTTCGTCTTCGTCGCGGCAAACTCATGGACAGAGCCGATGACGTCGCCGGCGATCGCGCCCAGCACCTACGGTCCCTGATCGCGCGTGTAGCACACCTCGGCGCTGATGCCGTCGAGCAGCAGGCAGAACCGATCGACCCACGTCGTTCCGCCGTACTTGCTTGGGAGTGAGACAAGAGCGAGCGCTGGGATGTAATGTGAGAGCTGCCATGAGCGATTCATGACCACATCTCCCTGAGGCGCGACTGGACATCCACCCCAACCTGCTGGCCTCCACCGGCCGTTCCCTCGACCAGTCGCCCGCCCTGCACTCGGCGCTCGAACAGCTGCGCCACCTCTCCCGGGATGAACCGCGTGCGCGGCACGTAGACGTGGAAGTCGCCGTCGGGCCGGCCGCGCGTGTAGAAGCGGTGCGGCTGCAGCAGGTAGAGAAAGTCTCGCGCCCGCGTCATCGCGACGTACAAGAGACGCCGCTCCTCTTCGATCTCCTGCGGCGTGCCCGTCGCCATGTCGGACGGAATGCAGCCATCCACGACGTTCAGCACGTACACCACGTCCCACTCGAGCCCTTTGGCGGAGTGGATCGTCGACAGGATGAGATAGTCCTCGTCGAGATGCGGCTCCACCGCTTCGTCCCCTAAGCCGTCGGGCGGGTCGAGCGTCAGCTCGCTCAAGAAGCTCTCGCGCGTCTGATGCACCGCGGCGAGCTGCTCCAGCTGCTCCAAGTCCCCGATGCGGACGCCCGCCGCCTCGTACAAGCGCGCCAGGTGCGGTTCGTACCACTTGCGCACCAGGGCCAGCTGGCCCTGCCACTCGTGCGCGTGCCGCAGCGCCGTCATCAGATCGCAGAACGCCGGCCAGTCGGACCTGGCCGGAGCGGGGACGTCGAGCGTCGCCAATACCTGGAGATCGAAAGCGGCGGCCTCGAGCTGGTCCTGCAGGCGGCGCGCATGCGCCGGGCCGACGCCGGGCAGCAGCTGGATCACCCGGAATGCGGCGATCGTGTCGCGCGGGTTCTCCGCCCAGCGCAGCACGCACACCAAATCCTTGACATGCGCCGCCTCGAGGAATCTGAGCCCGCCGTACTTCACGAACGGGATGTTGCGCTTACCCACCTCCACCTCGAGCAGGTCGGAGTGATGCGCCGTGCGCATCAGCACAGCCTGTTTGCGCAGCTCGACTCCCGCCTCGCGGTGTTCCAGCACCCGCTGCACGGTAAAATCGACCTGCGCCTGCTCGTCCGCCGCGGTGACCAGCACCGGCCGCTGCGCCGAGGGGCGGGTCGAGAAGAGCCGCTTGGAATAGCCTTCGGCTGCGAGGCCTATACATGCGTTGGCGGCGTCGAGCACGGTTTGCGTGGAGCGGTAGTTCTGCTCCAGGGTGACGACGTGTGCCGGCGGGTCAAACTGCCCCGGGAAGTCGAGGATGTTGCGCACCGTCGCGGCGCGGAACGAGTAGATCGATTGCGCATCGTCGCCCACGACGCTGAGCCCGCGGCCATCAGGCTTCAGCCCCAGCAGGATGCCGGCCTGCAAGGCATTGGTGTCCTGGTATTCGTCCACCAGGACATGGTCGAAGCGGCGCCGCACAGTGTCGGCGACCGCCTCCTCCTTCATCAAGTAGTACCAGTAGAGCAGCAGGTCGTCGTAGTCGAGCAGATTGCGGTGCTGCTTGGCGTCCACGTAGCCGCGAAACAGCCCCTTCAGCTCCTTCGTCCAGCTCGCGTACGAAGGAAAAGCGTGCTGCAGCGTTTGCTCGACCGGATGTTGGGCATTGACGGCGTGCGAGTAGATCGCGAGGCAGGTGTCCTTCTTGGGGAACCGTGACGTCTGCTTCGAGAGTCCCAGCTCATTGCGGACCACATTCAGGAGATCACCGGCGTCGGAGCGGTCGAGCACGGTGAACGAGGGATCGAGACGAAGGGCGCTCGCGTGCTGGCGCAGCAGCCGGTTGGCGATTGCGTGGAATGTCCCTGCCCAGCGTACACGCCCCACGCCTTGTGAAACCTGATTCGCGATGCGCTCCGCGCGTCGCGTCATGATGTCGGCAGCGCGACGCGTAAACGTGAGCAGCAGGATGCGGCGCGGATCCGCTCCGCGCACCATGAGGTGCGCGACGCGGTGGGCAAGCGTGTTCGTTTTTCCCGTTCCCGCACCGGCGACGATCAACAGTGGGCCGGGAAGTGTGTCGGGCAGACTGCTAGTGCCGTATTCGACAGCGGCGCGCTGCGCGGGATTGAGTTGTTCCAGGTACTGAGGGGTCTCTCCCATGTCCCGAATATAAGCCGAAACCCATTTTACGCCCGTTTAGCATGCGTGATGCGCGCCCGGACTCTGCTGGCTTTTGCGATCGTCTACGTCGTCTGGGGCTCCACCTACCTCTTCATCCGCTACGCCGTGCAGACGATTCCCCCGTTTCTCCTCACGGGGACGCGCTTCATCGTCGCCGGCTCGCTGCTCTCCGCCTGGGCGATGCTCAGCGGCGCGGAACGGCCGACGCGCGGGAACTGGAAAGCGATCGTCATCGTCGGGGTGCTGTTCTTCCCGTGCGCCAACGCCGTCGTCGTGTGGGCGGAGACGCGCATCGGCTCCGGCATCGCCGCGTTATTGGTCGCGGTCGAGCCGCTGTGGGTCGCGGCGATCCTCACCCTCTTCACCAGGCAGCGCCCGCCCGCCGCCGTGCTCGCCGGGATCGTGCTCGGCCTCCTGGGACTCGCGGTCCTCGTTGGGCCGAAGCTGCAGACGGGGAGCGCCGGCGTCGACCTGACAGCCGCGCTGGCGCTGATGGGGGCGTCGTGCTCCTGGGCCGCGGGCTCGGTTTACGGCCGTACGGCGCCGCTGCCGCGAGCACCGCTGCTCGCCTCGGGACTCGAGATGCTGGTGGGCGGGGTCGCCGCGTTCGTGGTGGGGGTCGTTGCCGGCGAGCCGCGGCATCTGGTACTCGCGGCGGTGAGCGAGCGGTCGATCATCGCCCTCGCGTACCTGACGGTGCTGGGGTCGATCGTCGCGTTCACCGCGTACAACTGGCTCGTCACCGTCGAAGCTCCCGCTCGTGTCGCGACATACGCCTACGTCAATCCAGTGATCGCGGTGTTGCTCGGCGCCGTCGTCGCCGGGGAGCCATTGACGCCACGGATCGGTGTGGCGGCGGTCGTGATCGTGACGGCGGTGGTGCTGGTAATCGCGGGGCAGAGCCGGCCCGCGGCGGCGGTTACGCGATCAGCCCGCGAGCGTTCAACTCTATAAGCACGGCTTGCAGTGCCGGCGCGCAGCGCGCGCGATCGCGCGTGTCGAGCCAGGCGATCTCTTCGACTTCGCCGCGCGCGGTCAGTGGCGGCAGCGTGGGCACCGGGTCTGCGTGGTAGCAGATCATGCGCACCTGCGTGCCCACCGGGGCGGCGTGCGCCGGGGCCTCGATGACGCCGAGCAGGGAAATCGTTTCGGGAGCGAGCTCAACGGCAAGCTCCTCACGCGTCTCTCGCGCCAGTGCCTGCCAATCGCTCTCGCCCGGCTCGCGCTTGCCGCCGGGGAGGTAGTACGCGTCGCGGCCGCGGGTGCGCGTAACGAGCACGCGCGCGTTCTGGACGCAGACCCACGCCACCACATCGATCGGCTTCACGTGACGCGCGCCCGGGCTCATCCCCGAGATTGCTTCATCGCGTACAGCGCCCGGTCGGCGGTTCCGATGAGGCGCTCGACCGAATCGCCGTCGCGCGGGAACACCGCGATGCCGACGCTCGCCGAGAGCATGGGCTGTTCTGCTTCGGCTGCGAGGTGGGCGCAGGTCCGTTGCGCGACGCGCAGCGCCTCGGGCTCATCGGTCTCGGGCAGAATCAGGGCGAACTCGTCCCCGCCGTAGCGCGCCGGCGTATCGATGGCGCGGCAGGTGCTGCGCAGCGCGTCCGCGATGCGGCACAGCGCCCGGCTCCCCACGAGGTGGCCGTAGCGGTCGTTGATCGCCTTGAGGCCGTCGAGATCGAAGAACAGCAGCGAGAACGGCCGCCCGGTGCGCAGGTAGCGCTTCATCTCCGACTCGAGGATCGCGATCATCTGCCGGTAATTGGCGAGCCCCGTGAGCGGATCGGTAATCGCGAGCTCGTGCATCTGCGCCTCCCCGCGGCGCCGCTCGTTGACGACCCCGGCCAGCACGAGGACCGTGATCGCCGTGACCGCCATGAACACCTGCAGCAGCAGGAGCTGCGCATTGCGCTGGGCGGGATCCAGGACGTCGATCCTGGACGCCGTCTGCACGACGCCGACGACGGAGACGACGGTGACCGCGGTGGATGCGAGCCGCGGCCCGAACCGCATCGCCGACCAGACCAATACGGGGAGACACAGGAACCCAAGCGACGGCCCGCCCAGCGGTCCGAAGGCAAGCGCCGCGATCAGCACCAGTGCGGTGAACAGCGCCACGATCTCCACCATACGGACCGAGGCCCAGCGCAGGTGTGGCCGCATCCCCCAGAGGATGAGTGTCGGTGCGAGGAGCAGCGCGCCGGACGTATCGCCCAGCCACCACGTCACCCAGACCGTGGCGTAGTCGGTCCATTTGACGTAGCCGCCGAGCGCCAAAGTGGTGACGCCGACGCTGGGAGAGATGGTGGTGGCGAGGATGCCGGCGAGCACCACGAAGCGGACCACGTCGCGGCCGACTTCAAGGGCATGGGGACCGTTGGCCCAGCGGCGCACCAGGTTCGCGCCCACGGCGGCTTCGATGGTGTTGCCGAGTGCCACGCCGAACGAGGTGACGAGCGAGCCGGCGGTGGTGAAGTTGTAAAGGAATGCGCCGAGGAAGATGGCGGGCCAGACCTGGCCGCCGTACAGGACGAAGGCCGCCAGGGCGATTCCGGTGGGCGCCCAGATCGGTGATGCGCTGGGGTTCACGATTCCCCAATGCAGGCCGAGCTTTCCGGCGGCTGTGTAAACCACCAGGAGCGCGAACAGCCCCGCGCCCCGCGCCCAGGACCACCTCCTGTTCATCGTTACTGCCGTACCCACGTCGACCGCATGTCCCAGGTCACATCGTAAACCAGGTCGTTGACGAGATGTCCGTAGGCGTCGTTGGGATCGCGCGCGGAGAATTCGGGAATTCCGCCGGTGATGACGAGCTCGCCGACCTTTTCGGTCTGGGTGGCGCTCGAGCGCCACAAGACGCCGCCGGTCTTGGTGGACCGCAGCTCGACTGCCAGGTCGGCGGTGATCATTGCCTCCACGCGCGCGGTCACGAGGCCGGCGAGTCCGCCGCGCGGCTTGACATTGGACACCTTGAGGTGGCCGGTGAAGACGACCGGGACGCTGCGCGCGCCGCTCAGCGCGGCGGCTGAATCGGCGACGGCGAACTCCTGCACTTCGATCCCCTTCTGTGCGCCGAGCATGTACTCCTCGAAGCGGCGCGTGGTGAAGTCCCCGAGATTGCCCTTGGCTCCCTCGACGGTGAACGTGACGATCCCGACTGTACCGTACTGGTGGAGGTCGAGGGCGGGGGGCACGAGGACGCGCTGCGTCGGCGGGCCGTGCGACGAACAGCCGATAACGGCCAGGACGGTGGCGACGGCAGAGGCGAATCTCACGGCTGCTCCCCGGGTGGGTTGTCGAGAACAACCTACTATCCCGGGCTACATTTCTTCCATGGCTGAAGCGCACCGGACCATCGCGAGCCCGGTTGGCGACCTCGTTCTCACTGCAACGGAGACCGGGCTGACCGGGGTGTATTTCCCGACTTCACGGCATCATTTCGCCGTTGGTTCTCCCTCTCCGGTTAGTCGTCACCCCCTGATCCCCTCGTCCGTTAGTCCTCACCCCCGGTCCCCCTCTCCCCCTCGCTCCGCTCGGGGCAGGCTCTTCGGGAGAGGGGGAACGAACGATGTGCTCGACAGGACCGAAGCACAGCTGAAAGAATACTTCGCCGGGAAGCGCACCACGTTCGACCTGCCACTCGAACCCAGCGGAACCGACTTTCAGCTCAGCGTGTGGGAGTTGTTGCGCAAAATCCCTTACGGCGTCACCACGAGCTACGGTGATCTCGCTCGCCGCCTCGGCGAACCCAAGGCATCGCGGGCCGTCGGCGCCGCCAACGGCGCCAACCCGATCCCCATCATCGTCCCGTGTCACCGCGTCGTCGGATCGAAAGGGGAGCTGACAGGGTTCGGCGGCGGGATCGAGCGCAAGCGGTGGCTGCTGGAGCACGAGGGAGCATTGATGCCCCTGGGAGACCGTTGAACAAGACGCGGTTCGAGTCGTTCTCGGACGCAGTCTTCGCGTTCGCCATCACGTTGTTGGTACTCGGGATCGGCTTGCCGGAGTTTCAGCACCCACCCACCGACTCCGAGCTCGCCCGGTCGCTCCTCGCCCTCTGGCCCAGGGTCCTCGCATACGTTCTGAGCTTCGCCGTCATCGGCCTCATCTGGCAGAACCACCACGCCCTGTTCCGGCTGGTAGGGACCCTCGATCGCACGACCGTCTTCTTGAATCTGGCACTCCTCGCCACGAACGTGTTCATTCCGTTCGCCACGTCGGTCCTGGGATCGTATCCAGGATTGCGCTCGGCGGAGCTGTTGTATGGTCTGACCCTCTTCAGCTCGGCGACGGCCTACAACCTCTTGTTGCGGCACCTCGTCGCCGCGAAGTGCTTCGAGTCGCACGTCAGCCACAAGACGATTCACCAGACGGTCGTGGCGTACCGGATTGCGTGGGCGACCTACACCATCGCAGCCCTCGCGGCGTTCGTGGCGCCGTACCTCAGCTTCGCCCTCTATCTCCTGATTGTGGCCTACTTCCTGGTGCCGAGGGGCGCGGACAGAGACTAAGACGAGGGGGGCCGGGATCGTCGAGACGCAGCGAC
>DATLVL010000123.1:0-8424 GCA_035577525.1 Gemmatimonadales bacterium
TGCGGCGGGACGGCAGCGTCGTGTTCGGGCTCGAGGGCTAAAGTGCGGAGCGCTGCGCTGATGACTACGCTGACCCTCTTGGCGGCCGCGTGCCGTGGAGAGGGTGAACCCCGGGGCGTCGCCCCGGGGTCAGCCCACGAGGATGGACGCCCGTTGCTCGGAATAGGCCGCCCAGCCACTCAGGAAGAGATCAAGGCGTGGGACATCGCGATCTCGCCGGACGGCACGGGCCTCCCTCCAGGGAGCGGGACCGCCCTGCAAGGAGCCGTACTCTACCGCCAGAAGTGCGCGATGTGTCACGGACCGACGGGCACCGAGGGGCCGGCCGAGCGACTGGTAGGCCGCGAGCCGCGGCAGGGATTCCCGTTCGGGAAGGATCCGTCGCTGATTCGCACGGTCGGGAACTACTGGCCCTACGCCACGACGCTGTACGACTACATCCACCGCGCCATGCCACTCAACGCGCCGGGGTCGCTCTCCCCCGACGAGGTCTACCGTGCGGTCGCGTTTGTGCTGTGGCGCAACGAGATCATCGAGGACACCACGGTCGTCAACGCGCAGACGTTGTCCCGGGTCGTGATGCCGGCGCACGACCGATTTGTCCCGGACAATCGGCGCGGCGGGGCGGAGATCCGTTAGTCCCTGCCTACGCCGAGGGCGTCCGCGACGCGATTGATGTAGTTGAACCAGCAGGCGATCAGTGTGATCTGCAGGATGCCGGTGTCGTCAAAGCCCGCCGCGCGCAGGCGCGCGTGGTGCTCGGGGCCGATCTTCGTGGCGTCCTTCGTCAGCTGCACCACGTACTCCACCATCGTCCGCTCGGCGTCCGTGAGCGGCGCCTTGGTGTAATCGTCCTGCAGCGCCTCCACCAGCCGTTCATCCAACGTCACCCGACGCAGAAACTCTGCGTGAGATTCGATTCAGTAGCGGCAGCGGTTGGCGACCGAGACCATCGTGGTGATGATCTCGTGCTGGCGGCGCGACAGCGGCAAGGACGGCGACATCAGCGCGCCGAACGTGGAGAACGCGTGGTGCAGCGCTTCCGGAATCAGCGAGTGCGAGGAGACGATGCCGGACGTGCCGTCGCCCGTGGGATGCACCGGCGCGGCGTATTCGACGGGGTACATCGCCTGCTGCGCCTCGACGGCCTTGCGCAGCGCCTCGTTCGCTTCGCTGAGCGGGATGGTACGGATCCAGGTCATGGGTGAAAGCTGCCTTGGCCACGAGTTCGCTTCAAGCCGCTATTATTAAGTCATGCGCCTGCTCTCCCTCTGTTTGCTCGTTACGCTGCTGCTCACCGGGCAGCACCCCGCGGATCCCCTGGCTGCCCGGACCAAAGGGAGCGCCAAGGCACCGGTGGTCGTGTACGAAATGGCGGACTTTCAGTGTCCGGCGTGCCGGGAGTTCGCCATGACGACGCTCCCGGTCCTCGATAAAGCGTACGTTCAGTCTGGGAAGGTGCGCTGGGTGTTCGTAAATCTTCCGCTCACCAATATCCACAAGAACGCCGTGGCCGCGGCACAGGTCGCGATGTGCGCCGCGCGTCAGAACAAATTCTGGCCGGTGCACGACGCCTTGTATCTCCATCAACCCGAGTGGGCGCCGCTCGCCGATCCGACACAGGCGTTGCTCGCGCTCGCCGACTCCGCCGGGGTGCGTCACGATTCCCTCGCGGCGTGCGTGTCGAGTCACGCCACCGTAGATGCGATCCAGCAGGATGCGCAGGGGTCGGTGCGCGCCGGCGCCAATGCCACACCGAGCTTCTACATCGAGGGCGGCCTCGCTTCAGGGGCCATTCCGGCTCCTGAATTCTCGCGCATACTCGACTCGATCTACACCGCCAAGACGTCCGGTCACTGAGAGAGACGCCAAGGCGCCGAGCGGGTGAGGCAGACGCCGAGCCGCCGAGCCGCTGAGTGGACGCCGAGAATGTAGGGGCGAGGACAAACATCGGCACTTCACCGTGGTATCGTCTCACGTTGGCAGCTGCAGCGGCCGCTGCGCCGCTCGTCGCCCTCGCGAGTGACAAGATCCGGCGCGGGATCGCAGGGCGACGAGGACTGTTGCGGCGCATGGACACTTGGGGATCGACGAGCCGCGACCGGGCCCGTCCCCTCGTGTGGTTTCACGCGCCGTCGGTCGGCGAAGGTCTGCAAGCGAAGCCGGTAATCGAACGGCTGCGCGCCGAGCGCCCCGACTGGCAGATCGCCTACACGTTCTTCTCCCCATCCGCGGCGTCGTTCGCCCGGCAGCTCGACGTCGATTACGCCGATTACCTCCCGTTCGACCGGTCGGGCGACGTGGTCCACGCCCTCGAAGCGCTCGCTCCCACCGCACTCGTCTACGGCAAGCTCGACGTCTGGCCCGAGCTGACGCTCGCGGCGCAGCGCCGTGGCGTCCACCTGGGGCTTTTCGCAGCGACGGTGGCGCCCAAGAGCTCGCGACTCTCCTGGCCGGTGCGTGGCTGGGCGGCCTCCGCATACGCGGCGCTGGAGCGCGTCGGTGCGATTGCTGCCGAAGACGCCGAGCGCCTCGAGCAGCTCGGCGCGCGGCACGATGCGATCAGCGTCACCGGCGATACGCGCTACGACAGCGTGACCGAGCGGGCCAGCCGCTTGGACCGCACGCGCGCGCCGTTCGCGGTGCTGGCACTGGGCAGCTGGTCGTTCACGATTGTCGCGGGATCGACCTGGCCCTCGGACGAAGACGTCCTGCTCCCCGCGTTCGCAGACCTGTTGCGCACCGATCCGGTCGCGCCCACCCGACTGGTGCTCGTGCCACACGAACCCACCGCGTCTCACCTCGACCGCCTCGACGCCGCCGCGCAGGCCGCCGCCCTGCCCCGCCCCGTCCGCACATCAAGCGGCGCTGAGCTTCGGGCGGCGCGCGTCGTGGTCGTCGATCAGGTCGGCGTGCTGGCGGATCTCTACGCGCTGGCGAGCGCGGCGTACGTCGGCGGCGGATTCCACCGCGCGGGGCTCCATTCGGTGCTCGAGCCAGCGGTCTGCGGCGTGCCGATCTCGGTCGGGCCGCGCTGGGGAGCGAGCCGCGACGCCGGGCTCCTCATCGGGCGTGGCGGCACGCTGCCGTTGCCGCACGACGGGCGCGAGGCGCTGACGCGCCAGTGGCTGGCGTGGCGGTCGGATGCGACGGCCCGTGATCGGGCCGGTCGCGCCGCAGCCGCGGTGGTGAAAGAAGGGACCGGGGCGGCCGAACGCACCACCGCCCTGGTTCGTTTATTGGTGGAAAGCGTCGGCTAGGGCGAGACGGGCGCCGCTGCGCCCTGGACGGTGCCTTCGAACGTCACGGTGCGCGGGGCAAAGAGACCGAACGTCAGTCCGGTGATCAGCCAGTCGGTCCAGCGCGCACGCACGTGGATCTTCAGATTCGTGACGCCGGCGCCGTTGGCCACCTGTCCCGCGAGCACGTCCTCGAGGTTGGGAGAGCCAATGGTAATCAGCCCCCACGCCATGAACACCGGATGCCGATTGACACGGAACGGCGTGCCGGTGGTCTGGCTCGTCGCCGCCCCTGCCATCGTGACCGGAACACCCAGATGCGCCGAGTCGAACGACAGCGCGCAGCCACCGGCGGCGAGGCCGAGCAGAGCTGTGGCAATCGAGCGGATCCGGTTCACGGGACTCCCTGAGAGACAGACAGGGCGCGCCGGGGATCGGCGCGCCCACACCAAGGTAGTAGTCGACCCTGCGATTGTGAACCGGCCTTACATGCCGAGCGGCACTTTCAGCGAGAGCTGCAACCCGACGCCGAGAATGCCGCCGGTGCCGCCGCCCAGCGACTCGGAGTCATACGCGATATGGGCGCCCATGAAGCCGCCGAAGCCGAGGTTGGCGCCGATCGTCCAGCCGAGGCCCGAGTTGGTGGACGATGGCGTCACCGTTGTCGAGCCGATGTGGTGCCACCGCTCGGTCACGGAGACGTAGGGCTCGAGCGACACACCCGGCGTCGGCAGCGTGAGACTGGCACCGCCGCCCGCGATGATGTTCGTCGTCGCCGGCGCGCCGGACGCCGTCGAGCGTCCGCCGCCCACGAGCAGGTTGATATTGATCGGCAGCAGGCTGCCGCCGATGACGCGGAACGCAGCGTCGCCGCCGATCGACTTGACCGTCGGCGCAGTGCCCGCCGGATTCCATGACGCGAACCCCAGGGTGGCGCTCAGGCTGCCGAGCCCCAGTGTCCCACGCGCGCCGAAGGCGTTTCCTTTTCCCCAATCGGCGTTCGGTTTCCCGTAGTCGCCGCTGATGGTGATTCCGGTGCCGCCTTTGGGGCTGTTCCAGACCGGCATCCCCAGCCACTGCGCGGACGCCGGGCCGGACAGCCCGACGCCCGCCAGGACGACGAGGAGTACTCGCTTCATGCCATCCCTCCGGATGCAGAAGAGAACCAACGAAGACTACTGCGCCAACGGTAGAAGCGAGTCCCTCGACTTGTCAACAGTGTGTCGCTTCAGTGCACCCACACGGCTCCGATTGACACACCCTCGACGTCCCCCAAACCCGCCGACACGCGCAGATCGAACGAGCGGCTGAGCCGGAAATCCGACCCCAGCCCGAGCGCGAACAGGACGTCCGAACCGCCGTCCACCGTCAGGAACATCGTGGGCTGGACGTAGGGAACGATACTCACGCTGCTCTGCGTATCGAGCCGCCGCCCGAGCGACAGACCGACGGGAATGATGAGCTGCGAATTCCCGGACACGAAGTTCCCGCCGACGCCCAGGATCAGCGCGCCGTCCAGGGGGAAGTCCTGCGAGTGCGTGAGCACGCGCTCCCGCGCCTCGGCGCCGAGCAGCAACACCGTTGACCCTGCTCCCGAAGGATCGAACATGCCGCCCTTGAAACCGATATCGAAGCGATCCGACGCCAGACGGTACACGCCTTCGAAGGCCGTGCCGCCGCCGTTGGGGAAGCTGATCAACAGTCCGAACTCAGTGTTATTGAACGCGCGATAGGGCGCGTTGAAAGTCGTCGTGCCGGTCGCCTGCGCAGCAGCAGTGGCAGGGACGATCACCCCGAGCGACACCACGACAGGCAACCATCGTCGCAAGTTCATGAGCATCTCCCGGAAAACGAAGTCCGTCGCCGGCCTCGCGCCGGCGACCTTCCACCTACCCGACCGCCCCAGATCCGTTCCGGTATCCGGGCGAACCGCACCAAACTCGCGTGACAAAACTCACAATGCGTGAGAAAGTAAGAGGTAAGAGGTAAGAGGTCATGGATGGGAAGTCCTTCCTGCTTCTCACCTCTCACCTCTCACGCCGTTGCTTTTCAGTGCCAGAGCGACAGCCCGACTCTCGCCCCGATATTCAATGCGCTGGGAAGGTTCTTGCCGTTGTTCTTCAGGATGTATTGCGTGAACGCTTCGAGACGGATCACACCCGATTCGTACGGCACCCGCGTCCCCAGCCCGCCGTTGAATCCGAACTGCGACGTCGAGATCCCGAAATTCTGGAGGTTCACCCCGGCGCCGGCGGTGAAGTAGGGACCGTGCTTGTTGCTCTGAAATCCCCACAGCAGGTTGACGTCGGGAGCGAAGACGTAGGACGCCTTGGGGGTGAGCGTCACCGTGTCGACCCCGCCTTTGCTGTCGTACGCGAACACGAGGCGCGCCTCGACCGAGAGCTTGTCGCCCGAGAGGAACCCCGCCCGCAGGTCCACGGGCGTCATCACGACGACGTGATTGAAGCTCCCCCCCGCGAGAGATTGATGCTGATAGAAGCCGATGAGATCGACACCGACTTCGTGCTTCGGATTCTCCATGTGGCTCATGCTGTGCTGCGCCGTGGCGAGCGACGGCAGGAGCGCGAGCGCCGCGGTCACCGCGGCGCGACGAAAGACGTGATGCATCGGACCACACCCTCCGGAATGGGTTCCTGTATAGAACTCCGCTGGCGCGAAAATGGATCGCGGGACCACGAAAACGACACATCCCCCGGACGCTGGCAGCGCCCGGGGGATGGCCGAAACTGCGCGCTGGTTACCTAAAACCGGAAGCCGGCGCGGATCGGAATCATCTTCAGCGACGGAGACGTCTGGAAGCTCTGCCAGCGTGCCTCAACGAAGAAGCGCGTGCCACCCGTCCCCATCTTGAACGCCAAGCCACCGCCAGCCCCGAAGACCGCTTTGCTCTCGGAGGCCGAGCCGAATCCGGTGACTTCGACCTTCCCATGCATGTAGCCGACACCACCCAGGATGTACGGACGAACCGGCGACACCCTTGGACCAAACGCATACACCAACTCCGCGAGACCCCCGTAGAGGGTCGTGTGTCCGCCGACGCCGTTCTTGTGGGAGGTCTGGGAGAAGTCTCCCTCGATGCGAATGCCGACGGGCGCGCCCTGCAACCACATGGTCGCGTCCGCCCCGACCAGGAAGCCCATCTTGTCAGCATTCTTATAGTCGCCCAGCGGCATCAGCAACCCACCACCGATCCCGATCCGTGTGCCTTGCGCCGACAACGAGCCGGCACCGGCAATCGAGATCAGCGCAACCAGCATAAGCGCGACGCGCTTCATCCAACCCTCCGCGGTTGAGTTATGTGTCGGCGTGTTCGGCAACGACCCGCACGGTATCGCCGACGACCTGCAAGAAACCACCAGCTACCGTGAAACGGTTGCTCGATCCGCCCTGCGTGATCGTGAGCGGACCCGTTCCGAGCAACGTGAGAAATGGTGCGTGTCCCGGCAAGATCCCCACCAGTCCATCGTACGCCGGGGCCACGATAACCGAGGCCTCGCCGTCGAACAACGATCGGTCGGGGGAGATCAGCGTCACGCGCATCAGGCCGATGCCAGCTGTTTGGCCTGCTCGACCACGTCCTCGATGCTGCCCACCATGTAAAACGCCTGCTCGGGCAGCTGGTCGAACTCCCCCGCGACGACGCGCTCGAACGACGCGATCGTATCCTCGAGCTTCACATATTTGCCGTCACGGCCGGTGAACTGCGAGGCGACGAAGAACGGCTGCGACAGGAAGCGCTGTACGCGGCGCGCGCGCGCCACCAGGATCTTGTCTTCTTCCGACAGCTCGTCCATGCCGAGAATGGCTATGATGTCCTGCAGGTCCTTGTAGCGTTGCAGGATGCGCTGCACTTCGACGGCCACGCGGTAATGCCGCTCCCCGAGATACTGCGCGTCGAGAATACGGCTCGACGACGACAGGGGATTGACCGCGGGATAAATGCCGAGCTCCACGATCGCACGGTCGAGCACGACCGTGGCATCGAGGTGCGAGAAGGCGGTGGCCGGCGCCGGATCGGTGAGGTCGTCGGCCGGCACGTAGATCGCCTGCACCGACGTGATCGACCCCTTGCGCGTCGAGGTGATGCGCTCCTGCAGCTCGCCCATTTCGGTCGCGAGCGTCGGCTGGTAGCCCACCGCCGACGGCATGCGGCCGAGCAGCGCCGACACCTCGGAGCCCGCCTGCGTGAATCGGAAGATGTTGTCGATGAAGACGAGCACGTCCTGGCCCTCGACGTCGCGGAAATACTCGGCGACAGTGAGCCCGGACAGGCCGACGCGCAGCCGCGCGCCCGGCGGCTCGTTCATCTGACCGTAGATCAAGGCCACGTTCTCGAGAATGCCGGCTTCCTTGAACTCGAGATAGAGATCGTTGCCTTCGCGGGTGCGCTCGCCCACGCCGCAGAACACCGATTTGCCGCCGTGTCCCTTGGCGACGTTGTTGATCAGCTCCTGGATGACGACCGTCTTCCCCACCCCGGCGCCGCCGAACAACCCGATCTTGCCACCTTTCACGAACGGCGCGATCAGATCGATGACCTTGATGCCCGTCTCGAACACTTCGGTCTTCGGCTCCAGGTCGACGAACTTCGGCGTCTCGCGATGGATCGGCCAGCGCTCGGCGCTCGCGGGGATCGGGGCGCCCTCGTCTACCGGGTCGCCCAGGACGTTGAGGATCCGCCCCAGCGCCGCCTTCCCGACCGGCACCGTGATCGGGCCGCCCGTGTCCGTGACCTCCATGCCGCGCACCACGCCATCGGTGGAGCTCATCGCCACCGCGCGCACCTGATTGCGCCCGATGTGCTGCTGCACCTCGGCCACGAGCTTGAGCGGCGGCAGTCCGTTCTCGCCCGGCCGCTCCACGACGAGCGCGTTGTACAGCTCAGGCAGGTGCCCCGGCTCGAACTCCACGTCGAGCACCGGGCCGATGACCTGGATGACTTTGCCGACGTGGTGCGTCGCGGCTGCCGACTTCTTGGTCGATTCTTTCGTCTGCGTCGCCATTGGAATCCTTGTTCTCGGTAATCGGTCGTCGGTCATCGGTCGTCATCCTGGAGATACTGATGACCGATCACCGATGACGCCTATCCTTGCAGGGCTTCAGCGCCTCCCACGATCTCCGCAATTTCCTGCGTAATCTGCGCCTGCCGTGCACGATTGTACGT
>DATLVL010000124.1:0-4434 GCA_035577525.1 Gemmatimonadales bacterium
CCAGCTGGCGTTCACCGTCCAACCCTCGACGACGACGGCCGGCGCGACCATCACCCCCGCCGTCAAGGTGACGGCGCGCGATGCGCAAGGGAACACCGTCACGAGCTTCAGCGCAAACGTGACGATTGCCTTCGGAAACAATCCGGGAGGCGGGAGCCTGTCCGGCACCAAGACGGTGGCGGCGGCCGCGGGCGTCGCCACGTTCTCGGACCTGAGCATCAAGGTCAACGGCGTCGGGTATACGCTGACGGCGACGTCCAGCGGGCTGACGGGCGCGACCAGCAGCGCGTTCACCATCAACACCGGGCCGGTCGTGGAGCTCTTCTTCACGCAGCAGCCGGTGACCACTACGGCGACTACGGCCCTGTCCCCGGCGGTGCAGGTGACGGCCCGGGATTCAGTCGGCAACACGGTCACGAGCTTCACCAGCAACGTGGTGATGACCATCTCCACGAATCCGGGCGGCGGCACCCTGACGGGGACAACGACGGTGGCGGCGGTCGCGGGCGTCGCAAACTTCAGCAACCTGCACATCGACAAGGTGGGAACCGGGTATCGACTGGCCGCCACGGCAGGCGCCGTGAGCAACATCAGCAACGCGTTCAGCATCCTGGCGGGGACGGCCACCCATCTGGTGTTCACCGCCCAGCCGAGCAACACGACGGCGGGCGCTACGATCACTCCGGCGGTGCAGGTCACTGCATTGGACGCGGGAAACAACGTCGCGACTGGCTTTGTCGCCAATGTGGTCATCGGCATCAAGACGAATGCAGGCGGTGGCACGTTGTCGGGGACGCTCACGATCGCGGCCGGCGCCGGGGTAGCCACGTTCTCTGATCTCAGCATCAACAACATCGGAACCGGGTACACGCTGCAGGCGATGTCCGGCGGATTGACGAGCGCTACCAGCAACACGTTCAACATCATGTGAGGAGGTGTCGCTCGCGGATCGATGGGCCGCTGGCGCGACCGGGTCCGACCTAAGTAAACTCCACCGTTTCCGGCGCTTACCTAACTCGAACCGGACCGGTATCCCGCCCACGATGTCGACCGCCACCGAACACTCCGCTCCCCGCGGTCTCGAGGGAGTCGTCGCCAATGAATCGGCCATCTGCTATGTGTTCGGCGAAGAGGGCCGTCTCATCTACCGCGGCTATGACATCAACGACCTCGCCGATCACTCGACGTTCGAGGAAACGGCCTACCTGCTGGTGTACGGAGACCTTCCCACCAAGCAGCAGCTGAAGGAATTCACCGCCGGCCTCAAGGCGGCGCAGAAACTCGACAAGGTGGTGCAGCGCATCATCAAGGACGCGCCGGCCACCGCCAATCCGATGGACGTGCTGCGCACCGCCGTGAGCGCTGCCGTGTTCGTCGATCCTGATCGGGCCGACAATTCGCTCGAGGGCGAGCGCCGCAAGGCGATCCGCCTCATCGGCCAGCTGCCGACCATGGTGGCGATGTTTCACCGGCTGCGGAACGGCCAGAAGCCGCTGTCGCCACGCCGCGGGCTCTCGGCGGCAGCCAACTTCCTCTATATGATCTCCGGGGAGGCACCGAGCAACGAGGCGGAGCACGCGTTCGACGTCGCGCTGATCCTCCACGCCGACCACGAGCTCAACGCCTCGACGTTCGCGGCGCGGGTCATCGCCGCCACTCTGGCCGATGTGCATGGAGCGGTCACCGGCGCCGTCGCCGCGTTGGCGGGACCGCTGCACGGCGGCGCCAATGCCGAAGTGATGAAGATGCTGCTCGAGATCCAGACGCCCGAGCGCGCCGAGGCGTGGGTGCGGCAGGCGTTGGCGGCGAAACGCAAGATCCCGGGCTTCGGGCACCGCGTCTATCGCACCGAAGATCCGCGCGCGGCGCATCTGCGGCGCATGTCGGAAACGCTGGGGCAGCAGGCCGGCCAGCCGCACTGGTTCGCGATGCAGCGCGTGATCGAAGACCTGATGCGCAAAGAGAAGGGGCTCTACGCCAACGTCGACTTTTATTCGGCGTCGATGTACTACGTGATGGGCATCCCGCTCGACCTGTACACGCCGATCTTCGCGGTGAGCCGGGTCAGCGGCTGGTGCGCGCACGTGTTGGAGCAGCACGCCGACAACCGCTTGATCCGGCCGCGGGCCGAGTACATCGGCCACATGGACCGTCGCTGGGAACCGCCGCGAAAGCGAGGCGCTTGACCGATGGCTGGGGCGATCACGTACCAGAATGGGCGTTGGATGGTGCCGGAGCAGCCGGTCATTCCTTTCATCGAGGGAGACGGGACCGGTCCCGACATCTGGCGCGCCGCGCGACGCGTGTTCGACGCGGCGGTGGAGCGCAGCTCACAGGGCAAGCGCAAGATCGTCTGGCGCGAAGTCCTCGCGGGCGAGAAGGCCCACAAGGAGACGGGCAGCTGGCTGCCCGATGCGACCCTGGATGTGATCCGCGAGCACCGCGTCGCGATCAAGGGACCGCTCACGACGCCGGTCGGCGGCGGCATCCGCTCCCTCAACGTGGCGCTGCGCCAGCTGCTCGACCTGTACGCGTGTATCCGGCCGGTGCGCTGGTTCCAGGGCGTCCCCGCACCGGTGAAACACCCCGAGAAGCTCAACGTCGTGATCTTCCGCGAAAACATCGAAGACGTCTACGCCGGCATCGAGTTCCAGGCAGAGAGCAAGGAAGCCAATGCCGTCATCGAGCTGCTCACCACCCAGCTCGGTAAGAAGATCCGGGCTGCGAGCGCGATCGGCATCAAACCGATGTCCCGCTTCGGCTCGCAGCGCCTCGTCGTCAAGGCGATTCGCTACGCCATCGACAACCACCGTCCCTCGGTGACGTTGGTCCACAAGGGCAACATCATGAAGTTCACCGAGGGCGCGTTCCGCGACTGGGGGTACGAGGTCGCGCGGGACCAATTCGGCAAGCAGACGGTCACCGAGACCGATGCGGCAAAGGGCGGCGCGAACGATCGCGTCGTCGTGAAGGACCGTATCGCCGACGCGATGTTCCAGCAGGTGTTGCTCCGACCCGACGAATACTCCGTAATCGCGACGCCCAACCTGAACGGCGACTACCTCTCCGACGCGTGCGCCGCCCAGGTCGGTGGGCTGGGGCTCGCGCCGGGCGGCAACGTCGGCGATGGCTACGCCGTATTCGAAGCGACCCATGGCACGGCGCCGAAGTACGCCGGGCTCGACAAGATCAATCCCGGCAGCGTCATTTTGTCGGGCGTCATGATGTTCCAGGAGCTCGGTTGGGGAGACGTCGCGCGGTCGATCGAGCAGGGACTGGAAGGCGCGATCGCCGCGGGGCACGTCACCTACGACCTCGCCCGCCAGATGCCCGGGGCGACCGAGGTCTCCACCTCCACCTTCGCCGACGGAATCATCGCCCACCTCGCATGAACAGCTCCCTCATCACGAAGCCCTTGATCGACATCGAGACCCCGCTGCTCGCGATCGCCATTCCCGCGGCGACCGAGCTCCCCGCGTCGCTCGCCCCGATCGATCAGGTCACGGGCGGCGCAGTGGCCCGCGCCCTCGCGAGTGGCGACTTCAAAGGAAAGCGCGACGAGACGCTGCTCGCCTACGGCACCGGGAAGGCGAGCCGTGTGCTGCTGGTGGGGATGGGCAAGCCGGCCGATGTCACGCACACCAGCGTCCGCCGCGCCGCCGCGGTCGCCGGGAAGCGCGCGCGGGCGCTGGGCACCGGTCGCTACGCGTTCGCGGTCGCGCCCGAAGCGCGCAACGGCCTGACGGTCGAGGCGATCGCACAGGCGACGGTCGAAGGCGCGGCGCACGGCGGCTGGGCGTTCATCGCGCTGAAGCGGCCGAGCGATGATTTGCGCGGCGCGATCGCGGCGGTGGACGTCGTGGCCGATGCGGCTGACGCCAAGAAGGCCGACGCGGGTCGCACGCGCGGCGACGCAATCGCTGCGGGGCATCTTCTGGCGCGCGAGCTGCAAATGCAGCCGGGCAACGTCTGCACGCCCACCTACCTCGCCAACCAGGCCGAGGCGCTGGGCAAGGCGCACGGTTTTCCGGTGACGGTGTTCGGACCGGAGCAGATCCGCAAGGAAGGCATGGGCGGCCTCTTGGGGGTGTCGCAGGGGAGTGCCGAAGAGCCGCGATTCATCATCCTCGAGTGGCGTGGCGCGGGCGATGCGGCGCCGGCGGTGATCATCGGCAAGGGGATCACCTTCGATTCCGGGGGTATCTCGATCAAACCCGCCGCGAACATGGAGGAGATGAAGTACGACATGTCCGGCGCCGCGGCGGTGCTCGGGACGTTCGACGTGCTGGGGCGGCTCCGCCCCAAGCTGAACGTGGTCGGCATCGTGGCCGCGAGCGAGAACCTCCCGTCGGGGACGGCGCTGAAGCCGGGCGACGTCATCAAGAGCCATTTCGGGAAAACGATCGAGATCGTGAATACCGACGCCGAGGGGCG
>DATLVL010000125.1:0-2750 GCA_035577525.1 Gemmatimonadales bacterium
GGAACACCGACGTCGTCCTCTTTCTCGACACCTTCGCCGAGGTGCGAGCCGACGGGCGGAGCACGAACGATCGTGCCGTGCGCGCCGCCGCAACGCTCGCTCACGTCTATCTGCAGCGAAAGGATCGTGTCGGCGTCGTCGGCTTCGGCGGGTTCCTGTCGTGGCTGGTGCCGACGACGGGCATGCGGCAGCTGTACGCGATCGTCGAGACACTGCTCACGAGCGAGGTCGTGCACAGCTATGCCCTGCGCGGCGTCGACGTGCTGCCGCCGCGGACGCTGCCGCCGAAGGCGCTCGTGCTCGCGATCACCCCGCTTCTCGACAACCGCACGGCTTCGGCGCTGCTCGACCTGCGCGCCCGCGGCTACGACCTGATCGTGGTGGAGGTGTCCCCCCTGGAGCTCGTGGCGCCGAAGCCCGGCTCGTCGCTCGAGCTCGCGCATCGACTGTGGCGCCTCTCCCGGGGCGCGCTTCGCTGGCGCTACGAGCAGGTCGGCGTCCCCGTGGTGACGTGGCGCGAAGACGAGCCGCTCGCGGTACCCATCGAGGAGGTGAACGCATTCAGGCACCTCGCCAGGCCCGCGTAGCGCTGGCGGCGGGAGCCGCAGCCGCGTACGCCGGGGTCGTCGTGGACGCGCTCGTCCGCGCACCGTCTCCCGTGGTCGCCTTCGTGCCGGGCCTCGCGCTCGGTGGGGCGCTGTTCGCCGTTGCGCTCGTCTTCGACGGCCGCGGCCTCGGCGCCGCGCTCTTCCTCGCCGGCGCCACGTACGTCGCCGCCGTGGCAGCCGCCGGAGCCGCCGCCGACGCGAGCGCACCGCTCGTAGCTGTGCTGCTCCTCCTCTGCGGCGAGCTGACAGCGTGGTCGCTCGACGCACGTCTCGAGATCCAGGCTGCCCCGGTGCTGGCCTTGCGGAGAGGAGCGGCGGTGGCGACGCTCGGACTCTCGGGGCTCGCCGTGGCGGCGCTCGTCGTCTCCCTGTCCGCGGTGGGACCGAACCACGGCCTCGGTTGGACGCTACTGGGCGCAGCGGCAGCGGTGGCCGCAGCCGGCACCGGGATCTGGGTCGCGCATCGCTAGTAGTGCGTCAGGCGTGAGGGCGCTGGCCCAGGCGAGCGAAAGCGGCGGAACTACAGCCCGAGTTCGTTCCGGTGGGCTTGTTCGGCTTGCAGGTAGTCGGCCATCTTCGAGGTTCGCCTGATTACGGCGTCCGGCGCCTGAGGGGCGGGCCAGAACCACAGGCCGTAGACATCCATCGCCGTACCGGCGTGACCGGCGTCCATTTCGCGCGCTGCGTACCGCACCCGGTATGTCTCCTCCCCGAGCGGAATCTCAGACAGCGCCTCTCCTTCCAAGTCGACGAACATCACGACGGGCGTTGCCGGAGAGAAGCTCGCCTCGACACAGTCCTCCCACGAGCCGTCCAGCAGCGGCTCACGCTCGCAGACCTCCACCGTAAAGCCGACATCGCCGTCCGCGACTCCGGTGACTAGGCAGAGGAGGCCCGGCGTTGCCGCTCCGAGGAGACCATTGGCCTGCCCGCTGAAGTTGGCCCACAGGTCGGGGCCGATGTCCCAAGGATCGCTGACAACGTAGAGCTGCCCCTTGAAGACACCGACGACCCCGTCGAAAATCCGCACCCGAAGTTGATCGGCGTTCAGGGGTCATTCCTGAACACTGGCCCAGCCGAGCGTCGTTCCGCTCGACGACGCATGTGGCTCGTGGGAAGATAGAGCTGTGCCTGGCTTGAGTGCCGATGAACGCGCCGCGGTCGAGCGGGCGGCAGATGCATATCTCGCCGCGATGAACGCAGCGGATTGGGCGCGTGTCGCTCAATCGTTCTCCGAAGATGGGGTGCGGATCCCTCCAAACGAGGAGCCGCATGAGGGCCGCGAGGCGATCGAGAGTTGGCTTTCCGGAATCGAGGAACTAAGCAGCTACGAGCTCAGTCGGGACATGGTCGACGGTATGGACGGGATCGCATATGTTCGCGGGCGTTATGCGATCACGCTCCGGCCGGTCGGAGCTCCAGCCCCAATCTCGGATCACGGTGACTTCCTGGAGGTCTGGCGGAAAGAGTCCGACGGCGCCTGGCGCATCACCGAGGCGATCTGGAACACGCGCCTACCGATGTCGCGCTAAGTCGTACGACCGCCCGAGATTCGGGGGTCCTTCCGGAACACTGGCCCCAGGCGAGGACCCTGGTGACTATCAGGACGGCGGGGCGTATAAGGAGGGGGATGATTCGCCCCTTGGTCCTCGGGTGCGTGCTGGTCATGGGCGGGGGGATGGTCGCGGGCTGCGGTGGGTCCGTCCAGCAGGTCGCACGTCAGGAGGCCAAACAACTCCTGGGCGATGGACACCCGAAGCTGCTGCGGATCGAGACCGTGCAGGACGCGGGCGGTACGCGCGAAGCGGTGGTCACCATGCAGGGGCGTTTCAAGCCGCAATGCTCCTTTGGCCCGTGCCGCGGCTTCTCCTATGCCTGGCTGGACTTCAGCCTGTCCGATCCGAAGGACTTGCAGGGCTTCTCGACGACCTCGGCCTCGCAGCTCGCCGCGATCGACCACGCGAAGAGCGCCAATCCTCTGTTCGAGATCTTCCCCGACTTCACAAGCCCGTCCATTCGCTGCGCCATCCCCCGCGGCCGTTCCGGCAGAACGATTCCTGGCGGGTGCGTCATGCTCGTCGAGAAGAGCAAGGGCATCACTCGCATCACGTTCCGGGAACGCTGGCCCTTTGTGAAGACCCG
>DATLVL010000126.1:0-8390 GCA_035577525.1 Gemmatimonadales bacterium
GGCGGCGGCTACGCGACTTGATCGGGCAACCCGCCTCCCCCGTCGCCGCGCGGATTCTCCACGTTCTCATTCCAGCGCTGGGCGACGAGCTCCCTGAGGACGCCCGCCTGTTCTTCGAAGCGCTGACCCGGCTCGCGCCGGTGATCCGGTCGGTGCGCGCGCTGGCACGTCATCTCCGCATCGGGGCGAGTACGCTGATGTCCCGCTTCCTGCGCGCCGAGCTGCCCTCGCCGAAGACGTACCTCGCCGGGATGCGACTGGTGCACGCCGCGTACCTGTTCGGCAATCCGGGACTCTCGGTCGCCGACGTGTCGTACCGCCTCGACTTCTCGTCGCCGCAGAGCTTCAGCCGCCACCTGAAAGCGATGCTCGGCGTGACGGCGGGTGAATACCGCCGCCGCTTTCCATTTGACGTCGCGTTGACGCGATATGTGGATCTGCTGATTCGCCCCTACCGGGAGACGTTGCGCGCGTTCCGCCCCCTTCATGCTGGAGCTGGGGACCAAGGATCGGACGCCGCGACCGTCTTCCGGCTGGGGTGACTGCTCAGACTTCGACGATGTGGACCGGTTGTGGCGCCGACACCCGGGTCGCCGGGACGGCGCGATGCTCGGCGGTGATCTGCTCGCGCCGCAACACGGAAAAGCGGGCGATGCTGGCGCGCAGTCGCTCGGCCAGCTGGGCGAGCTGTTGCGACGTGGCCGTGAGGTCGGTCATCGAGCCCACCTGCCCCGAGGTCGCGGATGCCGCGCCGTCGGCGCTCTGAGAGGAGCTGCTCGCGATCACCGCCACCTGTTGCAACACCTGGGCAAGCTCGGCGAGACGGCTCGCCTGGCTGCGCGAGACGTCCGCCGTGGCGTTGACGAGATCGCCGATCACTTGCACGCCCTGATGCAGCTCGAGCAGCGCCCCATCGGCTTCCCCGGCCACCGCCCCGATGTCCCGCACCTGCGACTCGCCTGTCTGCATCGCGCGCGCGGCGGCGTCGATCCCGACGCGCAACTCGGTCACGAGCTCGGCGACTTCACGGGCTGAGCGCGCGGCTTCCGCGGCCAGGGAACGCACTTCGTCAGCAACGACCGCGAAGCCCTCCCCGTGCTCCTCGGCGCGGGCGGCCTCGATCGCCGCGTTCAGCGCGAGCAGGTGGGTCTGGCGCGCGATGCGGGCGATCGCCTGGGCGAAGCCGCCGATGCGGTCCGACATCCCCGACAATCCTGCGACGGTGGCCGCGGTGGCGCGGACTTCCTCCCCCACGGTGCGCAGCGTCTGATTGGCGCGCGCGACGCGCTCGCGACCGCGCTCGGCCGCCGCGACGAGCCGCCGGGCGTCGACCTGCATCATCTCCGCCCGCGTCCGCAGCGTGGAGGCCTGATCGGCCGCCTTGGCGCTCTCGCCCCGCGCCGCATCGGCCAGCCCGCGCTGGCTCCCCAGCTCCTGCGCGAGCTGCGCCGCCGTGCTGGTCACCGTCTCGAACGTGGCGTGAATCTGCTGGGCCGATGCGGCGAGCTGCTCGGCGAAGGCGGCGACCTCGTCGGCTTCGCGCTGCACCGTGGAGATCGTGGAGCCGATGCCCTCGAGCATGCGATTGAAGCTCTTTTCCATGAACCCCAGCTCGTCGGATTCTTCGGCCGGCGCGCGCACCCCAAGAAATCCCTGCTCCGCCTCGGCCATGACGCCGCGCGTTCGCCGGATGCGCTCGATCAACGTCGCCGGAATGCGATTGAGTCCGACCGCCACCAGCATGAACGCGACCGTTTCGATGAAGGCCCCGGCGTCGAGTCCTTCGGCCGCCGGGTACAGGCGCCCGTGCCACCAGCTCGCCCCGAGGTAGGCGAGCGACGCCATGAGGACGAGGAAATCGCCGACCCCGCGCGTCTGCTCGAACGCATACGGGAGCACGGCGATGAAAAACGCGGCCACCAGGCCGCCGTGTCCGAACCAGATCACGAGCGTCGCGACGTAGAAGACGTCGAGCAGCGCCAGGGCATAGATCAGCCACCAGCGATGCCAGTTGCGCTCGTGGATGACCCCGACGAGGATGTTCGCCGCCGCGAAGCCGCCGGAGATGAGTACGATCGTCCCGGCTTGGGTCGGCACGATGCCGCCAAGCCGTCCGATGAACGCCAGCACGGCGCCTACGGCGATGAGGAACCAGCGCCGTCCGTGGCTGCGAGAAAACGTCTCGAGGTCCTTGAGGCGCTGCTCGAAACCGGAGTCCTCCCCCCACCCGCGCATGCGCGTCGCGAGCGACGCCCGGCCGCCACCGGCGGCGGCGCCCGAAGCTACGGCGATAGGTTCGAACTCCGTCGGATCCGGCACTACCGGGAGCTTGGGGAGAGAGGAAAGGGAATGCTAGGGGGCAGCGAGGAGCGCCGCCAGCGCCCGCTCGGCCGCGCGCGCGCCGAGGCGCCGGAACAGCGCCAGCGCCCGTTCGCGCGCGGCGCGGGCCCCTGCCCCGTCGCCCAGCGCGGCGAGCACGTCTCCCAAGTCCCGCTCGATCTCCGCCTGCGTATCGGGAGACGCCCCCTGGGGGGCGAGCGTGCGAGCCGCTTCGAGCAGGCGTCGCGCCTCGAGGAGATTCTCCCGGGCGCGCGCGACCGCCGCCTGCAGGCGCCGTACTTCGGCGAGGCCGGCGCCGAACCGCACGCCGACGTACGTCTCCTCGGCGCGCAGCAGCTCGGCGGCGGCGAGATCGGGGTCTCCTATTGCGAGGTTCGCTTCGGCGCGGGCCACGAGCGCGACCGCCAGCAGCGTGGCGTCGCCGACCTCGCGCGCGAGGCGCACCGCCTCATCCGCGGCGTCGCGCGCCCGGCGGGCGTTCCCCATCGCGAGCCAGCTGATCTCGAGATTGGTGTGCGTCTCCGCGATGCCGCGCAGGTTGCCCGCCTGCTGGTACGCGGCCAGCGCCAGCTGATAGGTCGCCAGCGCTTCCTCGGGGTCGCCGCGAAGGTTCTGCAGGATGCCGAGGTTGTTGAAGGCCCTCGCCTCGGCGGCGACGTCACGCAACGTGCGAGCGAGCTCGAGCACGCGGTGGAAGTGCCGCTCCGCTTCGTCGAGCGCACCGCGCTGCCAGGCGATGGCGCCCTGCAAGTGCACCGATCGCAGCTCCGTCGGGGAGTCGCGCTGCGTGCGGGCCAGCTCGAGCGCCCGGGCGGCCCAGCGGGCGGCTCCGTCGTCCTCCCCCAGGCGCCCGAACGACTCGGCGGCCAGCAGGGCGAGCGGACTGCGCGATTCCGCAATGCCGGAGGGCAGGGCAGTGATGCGGTCCACGACTTCGCGGTAGCGCCCCTGCTGCGCGAGCCCCTGGAGCTCCCGCAGCAACGTCGATTCGTCCGCGAGCGGCGGCACGACCGGCTAGCCTCCTACCACGCCACGGCGTAGTGGCTGAACGAGAGGATCGCCGCTTCCAACTCTTCGAACTCCTCGGAATTCGACGCGCCCTGACTGCTCCAGAGCGTATCCGGCGGCTCCCGTCGCCAGACATTCAGCAGCGACCGGGCATGGTCGTCCTCGGTGTCGTGTTGACCATTCCCGTTGAAATCATGGTTCGCGTAGTTGTATTCGATGCGGAGTCGCGCCGGATCAGAGGGATTGAACTGCAATCCCGCAGGCGAGAAGACGAAATCGAACGTGGCTGTGTCGGGAACCGTCACGGTGATGAGGATCGAGTCTCCGAGCTGGAACGGCGTGCCATCGGGACGCTTGAGGAGGCTCGACGCACGGACTTCGAGCGTGAGCAGTGCTTCGCCTGTATCGTTCGAGTATCCGCGATAGAACAGCTCCAGGCTCCGGTCGGCTCCAGCTTTGGCGTAGAAGCTGGCACTGTCGCTCAGCAGGTGATACGCCGGGTCCTGCTGGACGAAGTGGAGCTGGGCCGTCGGGACGGGAGTCGGAGGCCCGTCGGTTGTCGAGCAGGCAACGAGAACCGCCAGCGCCGCTAATGTGGCTTTCCGCTTCACAGGTCTGTCCTCTCGGGGTCGTCGCCCCTTCGAGCAAGCGGCAGGCCGCCGCAAGTTGTTGTCATTATTGATGATAGAAACCATATCCTGACGCAGGACGATCCAAGTGTCTCAATTCGGCTCAGGCCGAATCCTCCTCCTCCAGGGCATCCCCAGACCCGCGGAGCAGTCGCTGCAACCGCGATCGGGAAACGCCGAGCCGGCGCGCGGCCTCGGACCGGTTGCCGCCGGTGAGGGAGAGCATCGCCTGCGCAGCAGCGCGCTGCAGCTCGGCGAGGGTGCTGGGAAACGGCAGGTCGGTGCCACCAGGTGACGGGCTCGCGAGCGTCTTGAAGCCTTCCAGCTGGAATTCGCCGGGCGGGGACAACAGCAGCGTGCGCTCCACCACGTTGCGCAGCTCGCGGATGTTCCCCGGCCACGGGTGTGTCTGGAGAGCGCGACGGTGTTCGGCCGACAGAGGCGGCTCGGCGATCCCGTACTGCGCGCAGCAGCGATGCAGGAAATGCTCGGCCAGGAGCAGGACGTCGTCCCCGCGAGCGCGCAGCGGCGGCAGCTCCAGGGTCACGACGTTGAGGCGGTAGAACAGGTCTTCGCGGAACTGCCGCGACTGGACGGAGCGAGTCAGGTCGGCGTTGGTCGCGGCGATGATGCGGACGTCGATCACGCGGCTGGCGGTGGCGCCGAGGCGGCGAACCTCCTTCTGATCGAGGGCGCGCAACAGCTTGCTTTGCAGCTCGACGGCTAAGCTGTCGATCTCGTCGAGAAACAGCGTGCCGCCGCTCGCCACCTCGAACAGACCGGGCTTGGCGGTCTTGGCGTCGGTGAAGGCGCCGCGTTCGTGTCCGAAGAGCTCACTTTCGAGCAGCGTCACCGGCAGGGCGGCGCAGTTCAACTCGACAAACGGCGCCGTGGCGCGACGCCCGCCATAGTGCAGCGCCCGGGCCAGCAGCTCCTTTCCGGTGCCCGTCTCTCCCGTGATCAGGACCGTCGCATCGGCGAATGCCAGCGTTCGCGCGGCTCGCTCCAGCGTGGCGCGTAACGCGGGGCTCGCGCCCACGATCTCGCGAAAGGTGTGCGCCTGGCCTTCGAGCGTGGCGAGGGTCGCTCGGTCGCGGGCGGCGCGGCGGCGCTCGAGCGCCGTGCGCAGAGCCCCCCGCAACGCGTCGCGGTCGTCGGGGAGAGCGAAGTAGTCGGATGCGCCGGCGGCCACAACCTGCGCGGCGAGGCGATGGGAGAGGCTCGCCCCGGCGACCAGCAGGGGAGCGTCCCCGCGCGGCCCGAGGCGCTCGATCAGGGCCCCGACCTCGGCCTCCGCGCCGCCCGCCGCGATGACGACGGC
The DNA here is from genome assembly GCA_035577525.1 of Gemmatimonadales bacterium. Classification (GTDB taxonomy): domain Bacteria; phylum Gemmatimonadota; class Gemmatimonadetes; order Gemmatimonadales; family GWC2-71-9; genus DASTHG01. The sequence continues at coordinate 5,299 of DATLVL010000126.1, forward strand.
GATGGGGTCCGCGGGGAGAGCCGGCTCGTCCGCCCCGCGCGCCACGAGCGCAACGCCCAGCTCGTCGGCCAGGAGGGGCCATAGCTCCCCGAAGGAATCGCTCAGCGCGACGACGGCGAGTGCGCCCACGCCGGGTGCGGGGGGAGTCGCTGCCACTACACGCGTAGCTCCGAGGCGCGAACGAGCGCGGTCGCCGGGACCCCACCGGCGGCGATCGCTTCCCGGCCGCCCTCCTCGCGGTCGACGACCGCGAGCACGCCGAGCACCTGCCCACCCGCCTGGCGGACCTGGGCGATCGCTTCGAGCGCGGAATGACCGGTGGTGATCACGTCTTCGACCACGACCACCGGATCTCCGGCGCTGAGGTTTCCTTCAATGCGGCGTCCCAGCCCGTGGCCCTTGGCTTCCTTGCGGACGGTGAAGGCGTCGATGGCGCGGCCGGCGCGCCGCGCGGCGTGCGCGATCGCATAGGCCACCGGGTCGGCGCCGAGGGTCAGCCCGCCGACGGCTCGAGGCGCCCAGAGTTGCTGGTCGAGTGTGGCGAGCCCCAGTTGTCCGATGAGCAGCTGGCCTTCGCCGGACATCGTCGTGCGGCGGGCGTCGATGTAGTAGGAGGATTTGCGGCCCGAGGCAAGCACGAAGTCACCGCGGGTGACGGAGCGCTCGAGCAGCAGCGAGACGAGGCGGGACACTTCGTTTGGGCGACTAGTAGTAGTCATTGCTACTACTAGCTTATTGTCCGCCGATAAATCGGCGAATCGTGCTCAGGAATCCGGCGGCGGCAGGACCCTCGCCACCCTCCACGCCGGCCGCGAATTCCCGGGCGAAATCGGTCACCGAGGACTGCCGCTTGGCGGGATCCCGGCTCAGCCCCTTCATGACGGCCGCCTCGAGCGCGGGACGGAATTTTTTCCCCGTCACCGCCTGGTTCAAGGGCAGGGGATCCTGTTGCAGCAGCTGCTGGAATAACTCGCGCGGAGTGCGGCCGCTGAAGGGGTGCCGGCCGGTGAGCGTGTAGTACGCGATGGTAGCGAGGCTATAGATGTCGGCGCGGGCGTCGACCAGCTCGCCGGAAAGCGCCTCGGGGGCGACGTACTGCAACGTGCCGACGAAAAACCCGGTGCGCGTCAGCCGCTCCTCGGGCGGCAGCTCCGCATCGCGGGCGATGCCAAAGTCGAGCAACTTTGTGATCTTGGTCGTGGGATCGTAGACGATGTTCTCGGGCTTCAGGTCGCGGTGAATGATGCCAGCCAAGTGCGCCGCGGCGAGCGCCGCCGCGAGCTGTGCCACGATCACCGCGGTGTCGGCGGGAGCGAGCGGTGCGTTCTGGTGTAGGAAGTCGGCGAGGGACTGACCGCCTGCCCATTCCAGGGCGAGGTAATACAGGCCGTCGCTTTCTCCATAATCGTACGTTCGCACCACGCCAGGGTGCTGCACCCGGGCTCCGTAGCTCGCCTCGCGCAAGAACCGCTTCACCGCCGTGGGCTCGCCCCGCAAGCGTGGCCGCAATACCTTGAACGCACAGCGGTTGTGCTCCGGATGCTCGGCCCGATACACCTCTGCCGTGCCTCCTTCACCGACACGTTCGAGGAGGCGATAGCCGGCGATCGTCCGACCGGCGAGATTCTCATTGGCCATGGGGATCGGCGAAACTAACGTCCGGGCTTGAGGTTGAGCAAGTGATACGAGGCGTTGTCGTCACCGGGTTCACGCTGATCGTCTCGCTCGTCGGGTGCGGTCAGTGGCAGCGGGTCGGGTCGACCGACCGTCCGCAGCCCGGGTTTGAAGTCGCCAAGCTGTTCGACGCGGCGGCGATCTACGATCACATGGGCCTGTTCGTCACCCCCGCGCCGCTTCCCGCGGTCGCCGACGCGCACTTCCTCGCCGGCCCGTCGATCGATTCGACCCTCGCGGTTTTTACCCTGTCGCTCGCCAATCATTCCCTCAGCTTTCACCGCGACGCCAACGAGTTCGTCGCCGAGTACCACGTCGAGGTGGCGTTCCGCTCCGACTCCGGCGGCACGGCGCGCCTGGCGAGCGATCAGACCGTGCGGGTGCGGACCTTCCAGGAGACGCTGCGCGCCGACGAGAGTGTCCTGTTCCAGGGCTTCCTGCTGGTCCATCCCGGCGTGTATACCGCCGAGGTGCTGATCCGCGACCGCAACAGCCCCGCGTCCTCGCGCCGCGAGCGCGCCGACACGGTGCCGCGGTTCGGCGGACCCGCGCTGTCGTCCCCGATTCCGATCTATCAAGGGGTAGGCCGCGCCGTGCGTGGCGAACGCCCGCAGCTGCTCGCTAATCCGCGCGCCACGCTGCCGTACGGTGTGGACACGCTGCGCTTCTATCTGGAAGGGTACGAGCTGGCCCCGGGCACGCGCGTTGCCGCCGAAGCGATCGACCAGGCCGGAACGGTGCAATGGCAGGACACCGTCATGCTGCGCGATACGACGGGGCTCGCCCGCGCAGTGCTGCCGATCGCGGGCTCGCGGCTGCCAGTAGGGCAGGAGGAGCTCCGGGTCTCGGCGGTGGGCGGCGCAGCGAAGGCGGCGTCGACGTTTCTCGTCAGCTTCTCCACGCAGTGGGTCGTTACCAACTACGGGGAGATGCTGAATTTGCTGCGCTACTTCGAGCGCCAGGACCTGGTGAACAAGCTCAAGAATGCGCCGCTGGCCGAGCGCGCTGAGGCGTGGCGCTCGTTCTGGACGGCCACCGACCCGGTGCCGCTCACTCCGGAGAACGAGGCGCTGGACGATTACCTGCACCGTATTCAGATCGCGAACGTGCGTTTCCAGGAAGAGGGACGGCCCGGTTGGCTCACCGATCGCGGCGAAGTGTTCATTACGCTGGGCGAGCCGGACGAAGTGACCGATTTCTCCGGGAACAATGTGTCGCGCAGTACGCCGCAGACGATCCGCTGGAGCTACACCACGCTGCGCCTTGGCCTCTTGTTTCAGGACCTCACCGGCTTCGGCCGCTTCGAGTTGACGCCGGGCTCGCGGGCGGACTATCAGCAGGTGCTGGGCCGGATTCGCCGCAGTCAGTGATTCGCCGGGCCGTTCTCGCGCTGTCGGGCGCCTGTTGGCCGCTCCTGC
>DATLVL010000127.1:0-11130 GCA_035577525.1 Gemmatimonadales bacterium
TGGCCGGAGACCTCGTCGTGATCGATGCGGCGGCAGAATTTGGCGGCTATGCCGCCGACGTGACGCGCACGCTGCCGGTGAGCGGCACGTTCACCGCCGATCAGCGCGCCCTCTATCAGATCGTGCGCGACGCCCAGGCCGCCGCCGAGCGCAATTCCGGGCCGGGGAAGTCCGTGCAGGCAGCGCAGGATTCGTCGGTCGACGTGCGCGCGAAAGGGCTCGCGCGGCTGGGACTGATCGAATCGCCCGACGCCCAGTTCGATCCGCCCTGGCACGTCAACTGCGTCGAGCAGCCACGCAGCTGCCGCCAGGTGATGCTGTTCGCGATCCACGGTATCAGCCACGGCCTGGGCCTCGCCGTACACGATCCAATGCTGGGCAACTACGACGCGCGCGTGTTCCGACCGGGGGACGCCTTCACCATCGAGCCCGGCATCTACGTCAACACGCGGCTGCTCGACATTCTTCCCGATACGCCGCGCAATCGCGCGTTCGCCGCCAAGGTTCGGGCCGCGGTGCTGCGCTACCAGAACACCGGAGCCCGGATCGAGGACGATTATATCGTCACGCCGACGGGACTCGACTGGCTCACCCCGGCGCCGCGTGACATCGCGGACGTCGAAGCCGCGATCGCGCGCCGCTCGCCGGTGCCGTAACACCCGACATGCTGATCCGCATCAAAAAAAAGACCGACGGAGGAGCGGCCTTGAGCTGCACCCGGGCCGACGGAACGGTCACCTGGCAACAACAGAACGGGCAGCAGGGTCGGTTCTTCCCGCTGCACGACCTCACGCACTACGCCGTGGAAACTGTGCTCGACTTGCGCGGCTTCTTCAGGCTCGTGGCGGAAGGATGGGACTTCAGCGACTTCGGCGCGCCCTGGCCGCGTGGGCCGCTTCCGGCCGAAGCGCATGCCGTGGAGCAGGTAGTCGGTTTCCTCGACACGGAGCGGGCGTCGGGTCGCGAGTGGGCCGCCGCGGATCTGCGCCTCGCACCACCGTACGCCTGCGGCGAGAAGGAGCTCGGTCAGGTACGGGACGCGCGGCGCGACCTGTTCGCGCGCTGGGCGGCGCTTCCTGCGGGCGACACTCTCGAGCTCCAGTTCGTTGCCGTCGAGAAGCCGGCCTGATGCCCGAACCGATCGTCGCGACGCCATCCGAGCGATTCGCCGCTGCCGGGGCATCCTTCGTGATCCGGGAATGGCGCGGCAGCGGCCCGGCGGCGTTGCACGTGCATCACGCCGACGATGAGGCGTGGCACGTGCTCGAAGGCAGCCTGCACTTCCGTTTCGCGGACCGGGAGCTCGCCGTGCCCGCGGGCGGGAGCGTGTTCGTCCCGGCCGGAGTCGCCCACACCTACACGGCACAGGATGCCCGCTATCTCATCGTCCTGACGCCGCGTCTCGACGCCCTGATTCGCGAGCTGCAAGCGACGCCCGATCGAACCGCGCATCCCGCGCTGTATCGCAAGTACGACTCGACCCTCCTGGAATGATCCGCTCGGCGAAGCATGGCGTTCCCGATCTGCGCACCACGGTGCTCGCCGCCTGGCGGACCAACGACCGCGTCACGACCGACCTCGTCCGAGCGGTTCCCCTGAAGTTGTGGCGGGCCAGGGTGCCGGGGGAGCGGCAACGCACCGTCGGCTCGATCGCCGCGCATTTCCACAATTCCCGCCGCAATTGGATTCGCACGCTCGGCGCGCCGCTCGGCGTTTCCGTTCCCCGCCGAGTGGACCACCGCACGGTCTCGCGGCGCGAGCTGGCCACCGCACTCCACGCCAGCGGGCGCGGCATCACGGCATTGCTCGAGCTCGGCATCGAGGCTGGGGGAGCGGTGCCGCCGACACCCGCCTATACGTGGCGCAACTTGCCGCTCGACGTCGGCCACGTGCTCGCCTACTTCGTGGCCCACGAAGCGCATCATCGTGGGCAAATTGTCCTGATCGCCCGACAGCTGGGGCAACGCCTGCCGCGGGCGGCGACCGACGGCTTGTGGCAGTGGTCGAGCATCGTGCGGGCGCTGCGATGATCCCCGTCATCGACTATGCCCGGCTCGATGCCGGTGAACGAGATGCCCTCGCGAGCGCGATCGCTGATCAAACGACCCTCGAGCAGGCGATCGACTGGGCGCGCACGCTGACGCCTCCGCGCGCAGTCGAATCCGTGTTGACGCAGGACGAATACACACACGACGTCCTGATCCCGTACGGCAGCCGCTACCTGGTCTATGACACCAGCTGACTCGGCGCCGTGACGGCGGTCGCCGTCTGGGATCACCGGCCCACCGATCGCGAGCTGCTGGATGCGCGGCTCGCGCGCGGGTGGAAACCGACGCCGAGCGGCTTGCAGGGCGGCGACAGAGTGCTGGGTTATGCCGCGTGTGTGTTCGACGGCTCCGACCACCCGCACCATCATTCGTAAATGGCGGCGCTCTGGCTGGCCCTGCGCAGCCTGTTCTGGACGGTCATGCTCCCCGGTATGGTGGCGGGGTACGTGCCGTGGCGCTACATCGGGCTGAGCCACGCCTCGCTCAGCTGGCGCGATCCCATCCAGCTGCTCGGGATGCTTGTGGGAGCGATCGGCGCAGCCGTGCTCGCAACCTGCATCTGGGAGTTCGCGCGCCGCGGGCGAGGGACGCTCTCCCCGGTCGATCCCCCGAAACACCTGGTGGTGCAGGGGCTGTACCGCTACGTCCGCAACCCGATGTACGTCGGCGTCACCACGATGCTCCTCGGGGAGCTGCTCATTACGCGCACCGCAGCGTTCGCCTGGTACTGCGCCGCATGGCTCGTCGCGGTCAATCTCTTCATCATCGGCTACGAGGAGCCCACACTGCGGCACCAATTCGGCGCATCCTACGAGGCGTACACGAAGTCGGTGGGACGCTGGATCCCGCGCCTTCCGCGCCGCGATGCGCCGGGCCACCTTAACTGACTATGGCGTACGACGAGAAATTCGCCGCCCGGATCCAAAAGGCCCTGGGCAAGCGCAGGGGACTCGTCGCTAAACAGATGTTCGGCGGCATCGCTTTCCTGCTCAACGGCAACATGTGTGTCGGCATTCACAAGGACGAGCTGATCGTGCGGCTCGACCCCGACGAAACCGAAGCAGCGCTGGCCAAGCCCCACACGCGGGTCTTCGACCTCACGGGACGCCCGCTGAAAGGCTGGATCCTGGTCGCGCCCAAGGGGATCGCCAACGACGCCCAGCTCGCCAAATGGATCGCGATCGCCGCCACCTATGCCGGGGCGCTGCCTGCCAAGAAGTAGTTCACTATTATGCACGGTCCGTCAGCTACCAGCTCCTCACACCGGAGGGTCCTGCGATGCGGCTCGTCATCATCGTGTTGCTGCTCTGCGTATGGCTGTACCTGGCGTACTCCGAGTACCAGGCAGGGAACATGATGTTGGCCGGCGTCTTCCTCCTCGTGGGAATCGCGCTCACAACGTGGCGGCTGCGCAGAGCCGCGTAGCAATGTCGACGGAACGCCTGTTGTTGAACCATTTTCTCGCCGCGCTCGCGTATCGCACGCAGAAAGCGCTGCGCGACGCGCCGGCGGGCTTCGGGGACTTCCGCCCCCAGGACGGTGTGCGGTCGCCCGTTGAGCTCGTGCGGCACATGACGAGCGTGCTCGGCTACGCGTGCACTTTGTTCACCGGGGGGCGCTATCGCCCCGACCCGCTGCCGACGCTCGATGCCGAGATCGCCCGGTTTCACCAGATGATCGAGAGACTGGCAGGGCACATCGAGAGCACCGCCTCGCTCGGGGAAGGCGTCACGACCGGGCAGCTGCTGCAGGGCCCGCTCGCCGACGCCATGACGCATGTCGGCCAGCTGGCCATGCTGCGGCGGCTGGCGGGAGCACCCGTGCAGCCTGAGAACTTCGTCTTTGCGGAGATCGACCCCGCTCGCCTTGGCCGCGATCAGGCCAGGCCCGCGCGGCCCGATCCGGTGTGGCCGGAAGCCCCACCGGGATGGGTGCCACAGCGGCCGGAATGAGTGCCCGCCTCGTGTTTGTCATCGGAGCATCCGGGGTGGGGAAGACCGCCGCAGTGCATACCCTCGAGCAGCGCGGGCTCGCCGCCGTACGCTGCTACTATTTCGACACGATCGGTGTGCCGTCGCCGGACGAGATGGCGCGACAGTGGGGCGGGGGAGATCGGTGGCAGGAGGACGCGACGCGGCGCTGGATCGAACGGCTCAGTCGCGAGACGAACCCGAGTACTGTCAGCGTTCTCGACGGACAAACGCGACCCGCGTTCATCCTCCCGCACGTGACGACTGCCGGGATGACATGCCGCATCGTGTTGCTCGATTGCACGCCGGCCGTTCGGGCAACACGCCTGCGGGACGGCCGATCGCAGCCCGAGCTCGTGACGGAGCGAATGGAGAACTGGGCGGCGCATCTGCGCCGTGAGGCCGCTGCACTGGGACTGCCCATCATCGAGACCTCGCAGCTGCCGATCGAGACCGTGGCCGACGCGCTGCAGCATGAAGTGGATTCGCTTTTCTGAACGTCCATCTGGTCGACGGCACCTACGAGCTGTTCCGGGCGCACTTCGGCGCCCCGCCGCAGACGTCGCCGGCGGGGGTCGAGGTCGGCGCGACGCTCGGGTTGATGCGGTCGCTGCTGTCGCTCCTGCGGGAGGACGGCGTCACGCATGTCGGCTGCGCGTTCGACCACGTCATCGAGTCGTTTCGCAACGAGCTGTACGCGGATTACAAGACGAGCGAAGGGGTGCCCGAAGAGCTGCTGGCGCAGTTTCCTCTCGCCGAGCGCGCCGTGCGCGCCCTCGGTATCGTCGTGTGGCCGATGGTGGAGTTCGAGGCGGACGATGCCTTAGCCACTGCCGCGGCGCGCGCGGCCGAGCTGAACGACGTCGCGCAGGTCGTCATCTGCTCGCCCGACAAGGATCTGGCGCAATGCGTGCGCGGGGCGCGCGTCGTGTGTCTCGACCGGCGCCGCCGTCTCGTGTACGACGAGCCAGGCGTGATCCAGAAGTTCGGCGTCGCGCCCACTTCCATCCCCGACTGGCTCGCACTCGTGGGCGATGCCGCCGACGGCTACCCCGGCGTGCCGCGCTGGGGCGAGCGGTCGGCCACGACGCTGCTGGCCCGCTACCGCCACCTCGAGGACATCCCCGACGACGCGGCGCGCTGGGACGTCACGGTGCGTGGCGCGGCGGGCCTGGCGCAGAGCCTGCGCGAGCACCGGGACGCAGTGCTGCTGTACCGCCGCCTGGCGACGCTGCGCAGCGACGTTCCACTCGTGGAACAGCCCGACGCGTTAAGTTGGAATGGAGCCCACGGCGCCGATCTGGCGGCCCTTTGCGAAGAGCTGGGCGATGATCAGATTGTCGACCGGATACCTCAACCTCATCGGAGCGATCTGTGAGATCAGTGTTCACTCCCCTCGTCATCGCTGTGTTCGCCCTTGTCACCGGCGCGGCCGCGCAGGGCTCCGCCGCTCCCCCCAGCCCCGACCCGCGGGTCGGTCTCAAGGCCGGGTGGATGAACGCGGCCAGCGCGGCGTGGAACCTCAAGCTCGTCGCGGCTGCGCCGAAGCCCGTCGCCTTCACCGACAGCACCGACCCGGGCGGCTTTGGGTTCCTCAATTCCGACCTGGCGTTCACCGGGCATTATGTCATCCAGGGCAATTTCCACGGCCTGCAGGTGTGGGACATCGCGCAGCTCGAGCACCCGGTGCTGGTGACCTCCTTCCCCTGTCCCGATGCGCAGAACGACGTGTCGGTGTACCGCAACCTGCTGTTCACCTCCGGTGAAGACTTCAACGGGCGGCTCGACTGTGGCGCGCAGGGCGTGCAGGACACCGTGAGCGCCGACCGGATGCGCGGCATCCGCGTCTTCGATATCTCGGACGTCCAGCATCCCAAACAGCTCACCGCCGTGCAGACCTGCCGCGGCTCGCATACGCATACGCTCGTGACGTCGCCCGCCGATACCGCGAACGTCTACATCTACGTGTCAGGCGGAGCGCCGGTTCGACCGGCGGGCGAGATGGCGGGATGCTCCGGCCTCACTCCCGACAAGGATCCGAACAGCGAGCTGTTCCGCATCGAGGTGATCCAGGTCCCGCTCGCGCACCCGGAATCGGCGCACGTCGTCAGCAAACCCCCGATCCTCGCCGGGCTAACCGGACCGGCGGCCCACGGGCCGGCGCCGGAAGACATCGCCGAGGCCGCCCGCGAGGCCGACAGCGCGCGTGCCGCCGGCGGGTACACTGCCGTCGTCCAGGGCGTGCAGCAGATCGCGGGACCGCGGTTCATCGCACGCCAGCTCGACAGCCTCGTGAAAGCGCGGGGCGGCACGGGGGCCCCGACAGCGGCCGACAGCGCCACGCTGCGTGCCAATTTCCAGGCGATCGTCGACAAGATCGTCGGCGCCAACAATCCACCGGGCCCAAAGCCGGGGCCGGTACAGTGTCACGATATCACGGTGTACCCCGCCCTCGGCGTGGCCGGGGGAGCGTGCGCCGGATACGGCGTGCTGCTCGACATCAAGGATCCCGCCAACCCGCGCCGCATCGCCGCCGCCGCGGACTCGAACTTCGCGTTCTGGCATTCGGCGACCTTCAACAATGACGGCACCAAGGTGCTGTTCACCGACGAGTGGGGCGGGGGCTTGGCGCCGAAGTGCCGTGTGACCGACAAGCCGCAGTGGGGGGCCGATGCGCTGTTCAGCATCGCGCACGACTCGCTGACGTTCCAGAGCTACTACAAGCTGCCGGCACCGCAGACCAAGGAGGAGAACTGCGTCGCGCACAACGGCTCGCTCATCCCGGTACCCGGCCGCGACATCATGGCGCAGGGGTGGTACCAGGGCGGCGTGTCGGTGTTCGACTGGACCGACGCGGCGCACCCCAAGGAGATCGCGTTTTTCGATCGCGGGCCGATGGATTCGACCAAGCTCGTCGGGGCGGGCTCGTGGGCCGCGTACTGGTACAACGGCGACCTGTTCAGCTCGGAGATCGGCCGCGGGCTGGACATCTTCGCGCTCGTGCCGGGGCCGCTGTTGACGCAGAACGAGATCGACGCGGCCAAGCTGGTGCACGTGGACTACCTGAACGTGCAGGACCAGCAGAAGATCGTGTGGCCGACGAGCATCGTGGTGGCCCGCGCGTACTGCGACCAGCTCGCCCGCTCGAAAGGACTCAGCGCCGCCCGGTTGAGCGCCGTGCGGGCAGAGCTCGGTCGCGCGGAGAAGTTGTCGGGACAGGCGCGGCGCCGCGCGCTGACGCAGCTCGCCACGCAGCTCGGCGGCGACGCACGGCACTCGAGCGACGCCGCTAAAGTGCGACTGCTCGCCGATGAAGTAAAAGGTCTGGCGGCGCAATAACCTCGCTGTCCTGCGAGGCGCTGCTCTTCGACCTGGACGGCGTGCTCGTCGATTCACGCGCCGTGGTGGAAGACATCTGGCGACGCTGGGCGACGGAGCGGGGCTACGACCCCGCTCCGTACTTGCGCGTCGCGCATGGACGCCGCATCCGGGAGACCATCGCGTCCGTCGACCCGACGCTCGATCTCGAGCGCGAGGTGCGGCTGCTCGATGCGGCCGAAGCCGCCGATATGACCCCGCTGACTCCCATCGCCGGTGCGCGCGAGCTTGTTGGCGGCCTCGCCTCCGACCGGTGGGCGATTGTCACGTCCGGCGGCTATGGACTCGCGAGCCGGCGGCTCAGCCGCGCCGGCATCCCGCAACCCCCGATTTTCGTGACCGCCGAGGACGTGCAGCGCGGCAAGCCCGATCCACAAGGCTACCTGCTCGCCGCAGAGCGCCTGGGGCGCGATCCGGCCGCCTGTATCGTGTTCGAGGACGCGCCTCCCGGCGTTGCGGCGGGTCGCGCGGCGGGAGCCCGCGTCGTCGCGCTCACCACGACGCACACCGCGGATGCGTTGCGCGACAGCGCCGCCACGATCGCCGACTTCCGGTCGGTCCGCGTCGAACGCGAGGGGAACGGGCTGGTCGTTAGATTTTGACACATGATTCGGAAGCTCGGGGCCCGGAAATACCGGCTCTACTCGCTGAGCAAGAATCCCAAGACGGGCAAACGACGCAACCTGGGAACCTTCACCAGCCGCGCCGCGGCGCTGCGGCACGAACGCCAAATCGAGTTCTTCAAGCGGCGCGGGCGATGAACGACGCCTTCCCCGACCGTTTCACCACCGAACGACTGCAGGCCGAGCGGCTCTGCGCCGACCACCTTCCCGAAGTGCGGCGCATGAACAGCGATCCCGCCGTGATGGCGCATCTCTGGGGCGTGCGCTCCGAGGACCAAACCGCCGCCTATATGGAGCGCAACCTGCGCCACTGGGCGGACCACGGCTTTGGACTCTGGATCCTGCGCGAACGGGGCGGGGAAGATCCTGTGGGACGTGCGGTGCTGCGGCATCTCACGATCGACGAGGTGGACGAAGTCGAAGTCGGCTACGCCTTTTATCGGCCGTACTGGGGGCGGGGCCTGGCGACGGAGATCGCCGCGCGGTGTGTCGACCTGGCCGAGCACGAGCTGCGGCTCGCGGAGATCGTCGGCCTGACCGATCCTGCGAACCAAGCCTCGCGCCACGTGCTCGAAAAGGTGGGCCTCACCTACGAGCGCGACTGTGTTCACGATGATCACGAGACGGCATTGTTCCGGAAACGGCTGCGCTGAGCCTGATGCGACGACATCGCGAAACCCATCGAACCGAGCGCGTCGGCTGGCTCCGGGCCGCCGTGCTGGGCGCCAACGACGGCATCGTGTCCACGGCGAGCCTCATCATCGGGGTGGCGTCGGCCCACGCCTCCCGATCGTCCGTGCTCGTCGCGGGGGTGGCGGGTCTGGTCGCTGGCGCGATGTCGATGGCGGCGGGAGAGTTCGTGTCGGTGAGCTCGCAGGCGGACACGGAGCGTGCCGACCTGGAACGGGAGCGCCACGAGCTGGCGACCCAACCCGAGGCGGAACATGCAGAGCTCGTGAAGATCTACATGTCGCGGGGGATAGACCGAGCGCTGGCCGAACAGGTTGCTACCCAGCTGATGCGCCATGACGCCCTCGGCGTCCACGCCCGTGAGGAGTTGGGAATTACCGAAGCGCTGCGCGCTCGCCCACTCCAGGCCGCGCTCGCCTCGGCCGCGAGCTTCGCCGCCGGTGCCACCGTGCCGCTGCTGACTGGGGTGCTGAGCCCCTCGAGTCATCTGGCGGTTCTCGTCGCTGGTGCTTCGCTTGTGCTGCTGGCGCTGTTGGGCGGGCTGGCAGCGCGCGTCGGCGGTGCGCGCGTATGGGTCGGCGCCGCACGCGTCGCGCTGTGGAGTGCGCTGGCGATGGGCGTGACGGCCGCTGCCGGAGCGATCTTCGGCGGGTCCGGCTGAGCATCGTATCGATCCGTTGCATGGAGGCGACACCCCCACCGTAACAAACCGCGACACCTCTTGAACTCACCCTCCAAGCCGGTCACCTTTGCTACGACCCCCTCGCACTGGAGTCGAGATCTTCGTGACGTCGCATCGCGCACGTATTACCTGGGCACCACGCGGCGGCAGCGGATCGCTGCCCACCGCCTTGCAGTACGCGACCATCGCCCGTTTCGCCGAAGACGACAGCTGGCCCAACGATGCCTGGAGCATTGTGTGCGCGTTCGACGCGCCGCCCGTGCTGCAGCGCAATCCGGCGGAAGCCAGCATCCGCTTTCTCGCTGATGCGGCCCCACATCATCGCCTCAAGCCCGGCGCGATCTTTTCGTTGTACGAAGGCCGCACCGACGTCGCCACCGTCGAGGTGCTCGACTGACTGAGCCGCAGTCGTCGTGACGATTTTGTGACACGGTCGCGGTAGACTCGAAGGAGTCGCCGCGATTCTCGCTTCTTCACGGGGAGGAAACCGTGTCCGAGGAGCAGCAGGTCCGCATCGTTCTCACGCCTGAGCAACGCGAAACGATTCACCGGCTATCGGGTCAGCATGTCGATGCCATCGAAGTCACGCCCGACGAAGTCAAGCAGGGTGGAGGACCACTGCGCTTCCTGTGGCGGCTATCCGCCGCCAGCGGCATTCCGCGCCAGGCGTGGGTCGAGGACGACGAACCGAAAAAGTGACGCTCATCACCCGGCCACGCCGCCGGCTGACCCTCCGGTTGCAGGTTGCATCCGGATCCAAGGTTCCACGGCAACCCGACGTCTCGGCAGGGGTAGCCGAGGAGGGGGGAACCTGACCGGAGGGACAAAGGCCATATGAAACGCACACTCGCTTGTATCGCAATCCTCGGGCTCGCGCTGACCCCGCAGATCGCGCGCGCACAGGGAGGGTTCGGCATCAAAGGTGGTTTCTCCTACGGGAACGTGACGAACCGCGGCTTTCTCCCAGGAGCACTAAAGAACCGCACCGGCTTCGCCGCTGGCATCGGGGTTTCGGGCACCGGCCTGGTCGGCTTCGGCATCGAAGGACTCTACGCGCAGCGCGGCGTAGTCAGCAACACGAACGGGGATTCCTGGAAGCTCAATTACGTCGACCTTCCGGTGTACCTGCGCGTCGGACTTCCGACGCCCGGTATCGCGCCGTTCGCCTACGCCGGCCCGCAGTTTTCATTCGAAGTGAACTGTAACGCCGGCGGTGGTGCCACCTGTCCGAGCAACGGGCGCCCCAAAACGACCTACGCCGCAGTCCTGGGCGGCGGCGTGCGGCTGGGCGCGCGGAGCGGGTTCACGCTCGAAGGCCGGTATATCTATGGTCTCAACGACTTGAAGCTCAGCACCGTCACGTCTTCGCAGAGTTACAAGACCCGGTCATTCCTGCTCCTCGCCGGGCTCTCGTTCTAACCCGTAGCCGGGTCGCCCTACGTCGCGGGCGGCCCGGCTGAGCCGCCTGCCGCGCCCCAAGGGTTAGTTTGGGAGGATGTGGCGCATCGTGCGGTTCCTCGTCCAACCGAACCCACCGCCGCGCCGTTGAGCCGCGGGCCGGCGTTGTTGCAGGCCGCGTTGAACGGCGCCCGTCGCCGCGACGACTACCCGACCATCCCGTGGACGCCGGACGATCTCGCCCGCTCCGCGGCCGATGCCGTCGCTGCCGGCGCCGGCGCGATCCACGTCCATGTCCGCGACGCACGCGGGGTCGAGAGCCTCGAGCCGGCGGAGATCGC
>DATLVL010000128.1:0-7924 GCA_035577525.1 Gemmatimonadales bacterium
CGGAGCGCCGGCCATCGATCCGCGGCTCGATTGGACGGTGGGCCGGGATAACACTCCCTACAAGGACTGGGGGCTCCCCAACCGTGGGTGGATCCGCGACGCGTCCTACAGCGGGCCCTATAGCCCGAAGAAGAACGTGCAGGAAAACGCGGCCAACGGGGAGAACAACGTCGGCTGGCAGGCGACGCAGACGAACGATGTGAATATTCACATCTTCCGCTACGGCGACCTGCTGCTGCTCCTGGCCGAGGCGGATGCCCAGACCGGCGACCTCGCCGGGGCGCTGACGCATGTGAATGCGATCAGAGCGCGTGCCGGGCAGATCGCACAGGGATGTGGCCAGGGATTCGATGCGACGACGGACAGCGTGTTGAAGGCAACGTACTCCTCCTGCGTGAGCGATAATCGGATGGCCGTGCCGCTGGTACAGGGCGGGACTATCGACTCGTTGACCACGCAGTGGGCGACGTATCGCATCGGGTTGTATGCGTCCTTCCCGGATCAGGCCACCGCGCTGCTGGCGATCAAGAATGAGCGCCGGCTCGAGCTGGCGATGGAAGGCCAGCGGTTCTTCGATCTGCGGCGCTGGGGTGATGCGGACACCGTGATCGCCAACTACATCGCGGTTGAGAAGAACCGGATTCCCTACCTCGCGGGCGTCACCTACGCCACGCGCAACCACCTGTATCCGATTCCGGCGATTCAGGTGGAGCTGAGCAAGGTGGGGAGCACGGACATGCTGGTGCAGAATCCGGGATGGTGAGGCGTTTCAAGTAAGACGTTATCGGTAGTCGGTTGTCGGTAGAAACATTACCGATGACCGACTACCGATGACGATTGGAGCAGTCGAGTATCTCGGTGAGGCGTTGTCGGTGATTGATCGTCCGGGGATTCTACCGACGACCGATTACTGATGACGCTTTATCGTATACGCTTGCAGCGAATCGCCGTTATTGGCTACGAGAACGGCAGTCCCTGCAGGCGTTTTCACGAGCGCCAACCCCGTGACATGCCCGGGCGCCACGAACCCGCTGGCGACCGGTGGGACCGGCGTGAAGTGGCCCCTGCCGTCGCCCTTGAGCCAGAGGCCGTTGCCGGCATCGACCCGCGGCGTGTTCGGCTCCATGTCGAATTCATTCCCCGCCACGATGAGATCGAGATTGCCGTCGCCGTCCACATCGGTCGCGATGATGCCCCGGATCGGCGCGATCTGGGCGAGGTTCGCGAGCGGCGTCGCGGAGAACGTCCCGTTGCCGTTGTTCTGGAGGTAGAGACTGGCGAAGGTATCGGTCTGGTAGTGGGTCGCCTTCTGCAGCTGCGGCGCGCCAAACAACTCTGCCATCGACGCGTGGGAGAACTCGGCGTACGTCGGGAAGCGCAGCGCCAGTTGATAGATGACGGGCCCATAGTGCGCCAGGCCGTACAGCGGAACCTCCCGGCCTCCATCTTCCGTGGTAAGCACGATGTCCGCCGAGCGCGGCCCCGAGAAGTCGCCGGCATAGACGCCGAAATGATTCTGGGGTGACGTCACGTAGGTGGCGTTCAACCCCAGATTACCCGCGACGATGTCGGGCTTGCCGTCATGATTGAAGTCCGCCACCGCGAGGCTGTACCACCACCCCCTGGTCGGCGGCAATCCCATCGACGCCGTCACGTTGCGCAGCCGGTTGCCGTCGTTGTGCCAGAACTCGATCGGCATCCACTCGCCGGCGGTGACGAGATCGAGCTTGCCGTCACCGTCGAAGTCGACCCATACCGCGGCGGTGATCATCCCACCCGGCTTGTCGAGCTCCGGTGCCCACTGGTCGGTAACGTCGACGAAGCGGCCGCCAACGTTGCGTAGCAGATAGCTGCGCGTGGGCGCGGGGTAGTTGCGTGGCGTCAGGCGCCCGCCCACGAACAGATCGGGCTTGCCGTCACCCGTGAAGTCCCCCGCCGCCACGGCCGAGGTGCACGTCTGCATCGTCGGCAACGCCGCCGTGTCGCGCACGAACCGGTCGCCGCCCAGGTTGCGGTACAGCCGGCTCTGCAGCTGGCGCGACACCGGCGACAGCCGGTAGCCGCAGCTCGCGACGAACAGGTCGGGTCGCCCGTCGCCGTTGGCGTCGAAGAACAGGGCGCCCCAGTCGTCGAACGCCGTATCGGCGGCCCACGGCTGGCCACGGGCGGACTCAACGAAGCTGCCGTCGCGCTGCTGCACGAACAGCTTTCCCGGAACGCCGACCGCACCGCCGATGTAGACGTCGCTCAGGCTGTCGCCGTTGACGTCCCCCACCGCGAGCGGCGGCCCCTGGCGCGACGGCATGTAGGGTAGCAGTGGCTGAACGTCGTAATCGATGAGGGTGGTGGCCTTGTGCTGGTATTGCGGCGTGTGGCGTGTGGCGGCGCGGTCAAACAGGTGCCGGGTGTCAGGTGTCAGGTGCCAGATACAGCCTGACACCTCGCACCTGGCACCTGGCACCGCCTCTTGTTGCCGCACCGTCACCATCCTGTCGGCGGCGAGGTCGGTGAGCAGCTGATAGCGTCCATCCGGCCAAATCACCTGGAGACTGTCCACTCGGGGCTCACGTCCCAGACCGAAGTGCGCGCGGTCGTCCATCGTCGACATGTAGCCGCGGTAGGGACTGTGGTAGATGTACTGCCGCTCGCCACCGGCGGACAGGATCAGCGTGGCGCCGATGCCGTTGCGATTGGCGCCGTCTCCCTGGAGCTGCACTGCCAGCCAATGGTGCGATGAGTCCTGTGGCGCGACGTTCCTATAAATGAAGGCGGGATCGTCGATGTTGTTGACGACGAGGTCGAGCTTGCCATCGTTATCGAGATCGACGTACGCCGCGCCGTAGGAAAAGCTGGGCTGTTCCATCCCCCACGCCCTGGTCTCGTCGCTGAACGTGAGATCCCCGTTGTTGCGAAACACGTAATTGGGGAGGTGGTAGCTGCGCAGCTGCCGCAACAGTTCGAGGCCGCGCTCGTGGCCGACCCGCGGGTCGAGCCCACCGTGCTTCAGCCGATACATCCCCATCTGATAGTCGTAATCGTTCCCGGCCTTGGGGTAGCCATTGGTGATGAAGAGATCCTTGCGCCCATCGTTGTCGAAGTCGGCGAACAGGGCGCTCCAGCTCCAATTGGTGTACGCCACCCCGGCCTGGTGGGCGATCTCGCTGAAGACGATGTCGCCCGCGGGGGTGACGCCGTTGGAGAGCTGGAACGTGTTGATCTGGTAGTCGTCGCGGAATCCGCGGTTGCGCAGCTGCACGAGACCGCCGTAGTTCATCGCCCCGCTCATGCGTTTGCGGTCGCTCAGGTCGGCCGGCATCATATCGGTCTGCATGCTGTCGGGCCAGCCGTCGTTGTTGACGTACAGCACATCGTTCGGGGCGTCGTCGTTGGAGATGTAGAGGTCGGGCCAGCCGTCACCGTTCACGTCGCACACCACGACGCCCAGCCCGTAGCCGATCTTCTCGAGGATCCCCGCTTCCCTGGAGACGTTGGTGAATGTCCCGTCGCCGTTGTTGCGGTACAGCTGGTCATAGCTCCCGGTGGCCTTGGTCTCGATCCCGGCCGGGTGGATCTCCGCTGATCCCCGCGCGAACTCGTGCGGCGAGTTGTTCATCACGAACAGGTCGAGGTTGCCGTCGTTGTTGTAGTCGAGAAATACCGATTGAATCGTGAAGCCGGTATCGGCGACGCCGTAGCGCGCGGCCGCCTCCGTGAACGTGCCGTTGCCGTTGTTGATGTAGAGCCTGTTGGCGCGCCGCGTCGCGGGGGTCCGCTCCGGCCCCGTACACGAGATGTAGATGTCCGTGTAGCCGTCGTTGTTGACGTCGGCCATCGTGGCGCCGGTGGCCCAGCAATCCGGTTTCACGCCCGACGACGCGGTGATGTCCTGGAACTTCATGCCGCCCTTGTTGAGATACAACTTGCTCGGCACCATGTTGCCGGTGAGCAGGATGTCCTGCAGGCCGTCATTGTTGATGTCCCCCACCGCCACGCCGCCGCCGTTATAGATGAAGTAGTCCGATTGCAGGTTCTCGCTGTCGTCCGGGGTGATGGTGTTGGAGAAGGTGACGCCGGTCTTGCTGGGAGGCAGCAGCTGGAAGAGGGGGTGGTCCTTCGGCGCGCATCCAACGACGAGCAGCAACATTACCGCAGCGTATTTGAGGTTCACGGGCCGGGAGCATCGCTTCGGGACTGCAACGCGTCAAGAGGGAAACGCTCAGCGACGCGGGGGGGGGCCACCAGTCGTCCTCGCTTTCCGTGGGTTGAAACCCCGGCTCGGCCAAATCGCCGGTCCTTAAGGACCCACGCTGCTGCCGAGCCGCTCTTTAGAGCACGGTAAAACGGGTGGCGCAACTCTCGACCTTACCGTACGATTTCAACCATGCGCCTCCACTCTCGTAGCCTCGCCCTCGTCGCGCTCGCCGTAGCGTGTCATTCTGCGCCGCCCGCTGTCCGCCAGCCCGTCCCCAGCGTCGCCGCCGGCTACAACCCGGCGCGCGACCTCGGCACTCTGTTTCACGACGTGCAGATGGCGCGGGTGTTCTCCGACTCGAAGACGTTCGTCGACGCGCGACCCAAGCTCGCGCCCGCCGACATCGTGGCGCGTTATGCCCGCGAGCGCAGCGCCTCCGGTTTCACTCTGAAAGCGTTCGTCGACCGCTACTTCGACGCACCGCGGGCGGTGGGAGCCGACTTCCATACCGACACGACGCAGACGATGGAAGCCCACATCCAGGCGCTGTGGCCGGTGCTGACGCGCACGCCCGATTCCGCCGACCAGCACTCATCGCTGATTCCGCTGCCCAGCTCGTATGTCGTTCCGGGCGGGCGGTTCCGCGAGGTCTACTACTGGGATTCGTACTTCACGATGCTGGGGTTGGTGCAGAGCGGCCGCGTCGACCTGGTGCGTAACATGCTCGACAACTTTGCGCATCTGATCCGCACCGATGGGCATATCCCCAACGGCAACCGTACGTACTACCTGAGCCGCAGTCAGCCGCCGTTCTTCGGTGCGATGGTGGGGTTGCTCGCCCAATCGACCGACAGCACGCAGGCGTTCCCCTATCTCGACGCGCTCGAGGCGGAGCACACCTTCTGGATGGATGGCGCGGATCGCGTCGCTCCCGGCCAGGCGTTTCGGCGCGTGGTGCGGTTTGCGGACGGCCAGATCCTCAACCGCTATTGGGACGACGTCCCCGAGCCGCGCCCCGAAGCGTATCGCGAAGACTATGAGCTGGGGCAGAGAGTCCCCGCGGCCCAGCGCGACGCCTTGTACCGCAACCTCAAGGCCACGGCCGAGAGCGGTTGGGACTTCTCGAGCCGCTGGCTGCGCGACCCCAAGGACCTCCTCACCATCGAGACGACGGACCTGATTCCGGTCGATCTCAATAGCCTCTTGTACCACGCCGAGCGCACCATCGCCGCCTTGCGGCGGTTGCGCGGTCAGCCGGGTGATGCGGAGGTCGCAGCCCGATTCGCGAGCGTCGCGGAGGCGCGCCGGCAGAAG
The DNA here is from genome assembly GCA_035577525.1 of Gemmatimonadales bacterium. GTDB lineage: Bacteria > Gemmatimonadota > Gemmatimonadetes > Gemmatimonadales > GWC2-71-9 > DASTHG01. The sequence continues at coordinate 5,507 of DATLVL010000128.1, forward strand.
CTGCTCTCGATCGCCTATGACTCCGCCACCGGGTTCTTTTACGACGTGCGGTGGAAGAACGGCGAGCGCGTGACCGACCGTCCCACTCTCGCCGCCGCGGCGCCGCTCTACTTCGGGTTGGCAACGCCGGAGCAGGGACGCGCAGTCGCCGAACGGCTCGGCAGAGATTTCCTCAAGCCCGGCGGGTTCGTCACCACGCTGATCCCGTCCGGCCAGCAGTGGGACGCCCCCAACGGCTGGCCGCCGCTCGAGTGGCTCACCATCCAGGGCGTGCGCCGCTATGGCCGCGCCGACGTCGCCGATACCGCGGCCGGGCGTTGGCTGGTGCTCAACCGGCGCACGTATCGGGCGACGGGACGGATGACGGAGAAGTACGACGTGGTGGACCTGAGTCGCCGAGCGGGCGGCGGCGAGTATCCCAATCAGGATGGCTTCGGGTGGACGAACGGCGTGGCGCTGGCGCTCGTGGCGCAAACGATGGGGTACACACGGATTCCGTTGCCGCCACCGATCATGGTGCCGCACCCGGCGCCCAAGCCGCCCAGATCTCGTCTCGCATCGACACGCTGAAGCGTGGCCCTGCAATGCACTGTGCTTTCGCACAGTGTTGTTTCGAGGCGCACGCTTTAGGGTGTCGCCCCCCGGGGCTCACGCTTTAGCGTGTCGCCCCAACGGACGCTCGAGATGACTTTCGACAGCGCCACCCCGCTCCGCGACGACGTCCGCCTCCTCGGGAACCTGCTCGGCGAAACACTGCGCCAGCAGGAGGGGGAGCAGCTCTACGACACCGTCGAGCGGGTCCGGGCGCTCTCGAAGAGCGGCCGCGCCGGCAACGCCCGGGATTTCGACGAGCTGGAGCGTGTGCTGCGCGGCCTGCCGCTGGAGCAGGCGCTCACCGTGGCACGGGCATTCGCCCATTTTCTCACGCTCGCGAACATCGCCGAGCAACACCACCGCCTGCGGCGCCGGCGCGAGCACCAGCGCGAGCCCGGCGCGGCGCCGCAGCAGGCGTCGTTCGAGGACAGCTTCGGCCGACTGCTCGCATCCGGGGTGACGCCAGAGAAGCTGCACGACCAGGTGCGAGCCCTGCGCATCGAGCTGGTGCTGACGGCGCATCCCACGGAAGTCACGCGCCGTACCATGCGGCAGAAAGCGCGCAGCATCGCCGAGCTGCTCGAGCGCATGGATCATCCCGACCTCACCCCGGCGGAGCGGGCCGAAGCGCTCGATGCGCTGCGCGGCGAGATCACCGCCGCCTGGAAGACCGACGAAGCCCGCGCCGGGCAGCTCACCCCGATCGACGAGGTCAAAGGGGGCCTCGTCGTGATCGAGCAGACGCTGTGGGACGCGATGCCCCAATCGATGCGCGCGCTCGATCGCGCGCTGCGCGCTGCGACGGGGAAGCCCCTCGGTGTCGACGCCGCCCCGATCCGCTTCGGCTCGTGGATCGGCGGTGACCGCGACGGCAATCCCAACGTCACGCCGGCCGTCACCACCGAGGCCTGCCTGCTCGCCCGCTGGATGGCCGCCGACCTCTTCCATAAGGAGATCGACGCGCTGCGCACCGAGCTGTCGATGCGCGATGGCTCCGCCGAGCTCGTGGCGCGGGCGGGAAAGGAGCGCGAGCCCTACCGCGCGCTGCTGCGGGAGGTGCGCGACCGGCTCGCCTACACCCGTGACTGGATCGATGACGTCCTGAAGGGGCGGCGAGCCCTCGCCGAATGGAAGACCGACACTCGGCTCTATCTGGATTCGAAGGATCTCGCCGAGCCACTGCGGTTGTGCGATCGGTCACTGCGGGAAACCAAGGCGGACAGCGTCGCCGACGGGCGGCTCAGCGACGTGCTGCGTCGCGTGGCCGCATTCGGGCTCGCGTTGGTTCGCCTTGACCTGCGCCAGGAGTCGGGACGCCACGCCGCCGCACTCGACGCGATCGGTCGAGCCTTGGGACACGGCTCGTACGCCGCCTGGGACGAGGCGCGGCGCGTGGCCTATCTCAGCGAACAGATCGCCGCGGGGGGCCGAGCTGTCGCTGCAGCATTAGCTACGGCGCCACAGTTCGTGCCTGAGGTGCAGGACGTCATTGCCACGTTCCAGCACGCCGCCGCGCTGCCGCCCGGCTCGTTCGGTGCGTACGTGATCTCGATGGCGAGCCGGCCATCGGACGTGCTGGCGGTCGAGCTGCTGCAGCTTGCCGGGGGGATCACGCCGCCGCTGCGCGTCGTGCCGTTGTTCGAGCGCGTGCCCGATCTCCAGAATGCGGGCGCCGCGGTGTCGGCGCTGCTCGGGATCACGAGCTACCGCGAGCGCATCCACGCCCGCCAGGAGATCATGGTCGGCTACTCCGACTCCGCCAAGGGCGACGGGCGCCTCTCGGCGGCGTGGGAGCTGTACAAGGCGCAGGAAGACGTCGTTGCC
>DATLVL010000129.1:0-18855 GCA_035577525.1 Gemmatimonadales bacterium
ACGCGCATCGTCCGGAAGTAGTCGGCCGTTACCTGGCGGTGCAGCAGCGACGCTCCGAAGTTTCCGCCCGATGCGCCGGCGATGCTGAACGAGCTGCTCCACCCCGGCGCCGTGAGCGGCAGCCGCGTCACGGCGGCGACATCGGTGACGCCGGGGAACCCGCGCACCCGCTCGAGCAGCTGATCGTAGAACTGGCGAATCGGCGGTCCCAGGTTGTAGCGGTTGCCGGGAAGCTCGATCGACGCGGTGAGCACGTTCGTCGGATCGAAGCCGGGGTCGACCCCCTGGAGCTTGCCGTAGCTGCGGACCAGGAGCCCGGCCGCAATCGACAGCGACAGCGCGATCGCCACCTCGGCGACGGCGAGCCGGGCGCCCCAGCGGCGCACCTGCACGCTGGCGCTCGCTCCCCTGCTGCTCGTCGCCAGTGCGTCGCCAGGGGCGCGGTGGCTGGCCCACAACGCCGGCGCGATCCCGAACAGGATGCCGCAGGCGAGCGATACCGTCACGACGTACAGCGCCACCCGCCAATCGAGGGAGACGGTGTCCACGGGGAGCAGCGATCCGTCGGGCGGCAAGAGGATCGTCAGGATGCGCGTGCCAACCCAGCCGAGTCCCAGACCTGCCGCCCCGCCGATGGCCGAGAGCACCAGACTTTCGGCGAACGCCTGCCGCACGAGACGCGAGCGCCCGGCGCCCAGCGCCGCGCGGATCGCGATCTCGCGGCTGCGACTCGCGGCCCGGATCAGGGAAAGGCTCGCGACATTCGCGCAGGCGATCAGCAGCAACAAGCTCACGGCGCCGAGCAGCACCAACAGGGGGAGGCGCGTATCGCCGGCGAGGAAGCGGTGCAGCGGCTGTAGCTCGGCGCCCATGATCCGGTTGGTCTCGGGGTACTCGGACTTGAGCTGCTCCGCGACCGCGGTGAGTTGAGCGTTTGCTGCTGCGACCGACACCCCGGGTTTCAGCCGGGCGATCACACGCAGCCAGTGCGCCCTGCGGAACGATTGCTCTGCTGCGTCCTCCCTGGTCCAGCCAATCGGCGTCCAGAGATCGATATCGGGCCGCGGAAAGGCGAATCCACGCGGCGCGATGCCGACGACCAACGCCTGCTGGCCGTCCATCGGGATCGTACGGCCGATGAGCCCAGGGTCTCGCCCGAGCGTCGTCCACAGCCGGTCGCTGATCACGATGCGCCGCGTGCCGCTGTCCCACGTGTCCGCGTCGCTGAACCATTCCCCGCGTTGCGGGACCAGTCCCAAGACCGAAAAGAAGTTGCCGGTCACGCGCGTGAGCGGCACGAGCCGCGGGGCGCCGTCGACCATGAGCGTTCCGGTCAAGCCGAAGTCCGCGTATGCCATCGCGTCCTGAAAACCGGCGACGCGCGTGCGCCAATCGAGGTAGTTCGCCGGGGCGGCATCGGCCATGTGCCAGAGAAAATCGCGGTTGTTTTCCCCCGCCATGACGAGGCGCTGCGGGTCGCGGAACGGCAGCGGCCGGACGAGGACGGCGTTGACGGCGGAGTAGATCGCGCTGTCGGCGCCGATGGCGAGCGCGAGGGTGAGGATCGCGGCTGCGGTCAGCGCCGGCGTACGGGCCAGGATGCGGAAGGAATGGCGCGCGTCGGCGGCGAGGTCCGCGAGCCAGCGGGTGCCGCGTCCATCGCGATGCGCCTCGCGCAGGCCCTGCACGCTGCCGAAGGCGAGCATCGCCTGGCGGCGCGCCTCCGCGTGCGGCATCCCGCTCGCGATGTTCTGCTCGGTTTCCAGCTCGATGTGATGGGCGATCTCGTCGTCGAGCGCGCGATTCATACGCCCGGAACGGAACACCGACGCCAGGGCGTACCGCAGCCTGTTGAGCACGCGACCTCCTTCAGGTCGTCTGCAGGACCCACGTGACGGCGGTGACGTATTGCTGCCACGCGGCGGTCTCGCTGCGCAGCAGGCGCTGCCCTTTGGGGGTGAGATGGTAGAAGCGGGCGCGACGGTTGTTGTCGGTCGCGCGCCATGCGGCGTCGATCGACCCGCTGCGCTCCAGGCGTTGCAGCGCGAGGTACAGCGAGCCCTGGTTGATGCGCAGCGTGCCGTGCGAGAACTGCTCGATCCGCTGGGCGATGCCCCAGCCGTGCATCGGCTCGAGGGCGAGCGTCTTCAGCACCAGCAGGTCGAGGGTGCCGCGCAGCACATCGGGTTGGTCGGCCGGCATCGGCATCTCCTCCCGGTATCCAGTAGAAGGATGGCGCCGGCCGGGAGGAGCGTCAAGACACGGGAGGCCCGATCCGCACACGACCCGGGCAGGACGCTGACGTCACCGATCTGACGGGATGGCGCCCCGACCGGTAGGCTAGGAGGCGTGAAACCCTTCCTGCTGGGCGTAGCGGCGACGCTCGTTGTGCTCGTCGTCGGCGCACTCGCCTACTTGCTGCTCGGCTTCGCCGAAGTCCGCGGCGATGAGCCGGTAACGGGCCTCGAGCGCACCGTGATGCGTGCCGCCGTGCACGCTTCGGTGCGGCGCCACGCGCCCAACGACTCCGATCCCGTTCCGCCCACCGAGGCCAACCTGATCGCCGGGGGTCGCGAGTATCTCAACCAGTGCGCTGGCTGTCACGGCACACCGGGGAAGGAGGACCGCTTTCCCAACGCGTTGAACCCTGATGCTCCGCAGCTCCCGACAGCCGGGACGGAATACACTGAGGCGCAGATCTTCTGGGTGGCGAAACACGGCGTCCGGCGCACCGGCATGTTCGCCAACGGCGTGTGGGATGCGGACTCCGTGCTCTGGCCGATCGCGACGTTCATCCACCGTATCAAGGACCTGCCACCCGCAGTGCGGGAATCCCTGGCGGTGCGTCCGAAACACTAGCCCGGGGATCGGTGCAACCGCCGCACGCCCAGGCCGAACCCCGCGGCCGCGACAGCCACTCCGGCCGTGAAGATGACCCAGTGAAATGACGGCGGCTCGCGTCCTGCCAACGCCATCCGGTAATCGAGCATGAAGGAGAGCAGCACGATGGCGCCGCCGCAAACGGCGGTCGCCCAGAGCCCGGGAGCGAACCGTAACACGGCTCCCCTCCCCTTCATGCGCAGGAGCCACAGCGATCCCAGTACGAGGCCGGAACTGATGATGACGGGCGCCAGGACGGGCGCCGTCCACGGCACCGGGATGAGGAACAGGATGTCCCACGACAGGACCGAAACCGGCCAGCCGATCAACACGCGCAGCCAGAGATAGTAGAAGATGTCCCAGATGCCGAAGGCGCAGCTGAACCAGAGGAAGCGTTCCCAGGTGTCGCCGCCCGCCAGGGTACCGACGGCGAGCAGCATCACGATCGTGGCGGCCTCCCTGAACGCTTCCACCACCGGGATCACGCTGACGCCGGTGGTCGGCGTCGAGACAGTCGGGTCGCCAGGAGCGAGGATCTGGCGCAGATACACGACCACGGCGGCCTCGACGAAAGCCATCGCGATTGCGTAGACGACCACCCATATCGTCGCGCGTTTCATAGAGCAAGAATAGCGTGTCGCAATTGCGCCGACCGGGGCGCAAAAACGCCCTAGGCAGAATCACCTTCGGCGGTGACCTTGAATGGGTCTCATTGGAGGCCAGGGGGCCTTTGACCGGGGAAGGGTTCGAGGCGCGGCAACGGGAAGTCTTGCGCCAGGCGAGCGTCGCCCTGCAGGGCCGCGTGGTCACCCTGTGGGCGGTGTCGTCGCACGCCGAGGTCGTTCCCATGCTGTCGAGCCACACCAGCGCCGCACCCGTCACGACGATGCTCGACGTCGACGGCACGCTGCGGCGCTGGGGCGCCTACATCATCGAAGGTAGCCAGTGGGTGGGGTGTCGTCTCGACGACGCCGGGCGCTGGTGCGTGGCGCCGGTGCGCACCAACCCGGCGGCGCCGCCGCCCGCGGGCGTGGAACGGCGCAGCCGCGAGCGCATCACGCTCGAGCTCGCCGGACTCTGCCTCGGGTTGGTGGAGCGACCGGCCACCGCCGCTTCGCGGCGCCTGCCCCAGGCGGAGGCGCTGATCGAGCTGGCCCGGCACCCGAGCGTCGTGGCCCACGAAGTCGCCGGTCCCCTCACCGCGACGTTGTTCGCCATCCAGTCCTGCCGTGAGATCGTCCAGAAGTCAGATACGCTGGATGCAGCGTCCCGTGCGGAGCTGCTCGACGGCCTCGCGGCGATCGGCGACGGGTGCGAGCGCGCCGTCGCCTATCTGCGCTCGGTACAGGATCGCGCCCGCGGGGCGCTGGCCCGTTCCGAGCGTTTTTATGCGGTCGCGGTGCTGCAGTCCTGCGTCACACTGGAGCGGCCGCTCGCGCAAAAACGCGGCGTGACGCTGCGCTGGGAGGCCAGCGTGGGCGACGTCTACCTCCAGGGCGACCCGAACGCGCTGTACCGCATCCTCACGAACCTGATCCACAACGCAGTGGATGCGTCGTCCGGGCAACAGGGAACCGTGACCGTCCGCGTGGAGCAGGACGGAGTGACGCTGCGCCTCACCGTGCGCGATCAAGGCGCGGGCATCGCCTCGGCGCACCTCGACCGCATCTTCGAGCCGGGGTTCACCACCAAGCCCATCGGTGCCGGATCGGGCATGGGGCTCACTGTGGTGCGGGAAACCACGCGCCACATGTTCGGAGGAGAGGTCACCGTCGAGTCGGCGTTCGGGAAGGGGACGGTGTTCACGGTCATGCTGCCGATCCCGCAACAACGGGTCTCGTGACGCCCCTGAGCAGGCAGGCCCGTCTCGCCGGACTGCTCTACGTCGCGGCCTCGGTGGTGGGTGTCGTGCGCCTCATGTATGTCCCCAAGGCCCTGATCGTGTCCGGGAACGGCAGCGTCACGGCCGCCAACATCGCCGCGCACGAGTCGCTGTTTCGGTTCGGGATCGTCTGCAATCTGGTGGGCGCAACGCTGTGGCTCTTCGTGCCGCTGGCCCTCTACCGGTTGCTGAAGGGGGTGGACCAGACGCTCGCCACGCTCATGGTCATCCTCGGCGCCGTGATGCAGGTGCCGCTCTTCTTCGTCAATACGGCGACGGATGTGGCCGCGCTGCTGTTCGCGCGCGGCGGCGACCTCGTGGCCGCGTTCGACCAGCCGCAGCGTGACGCCTTCGTTCTATTGTTTCTCGACGTGCATCACTCCATCGATCTGGCCAACGCGATCTTCTGGGGGTTGTGGCTCATTCCTTTCGGAATACTGGTATATCGCTCGCGCTTCTTTCCACGTTTCCTTGGCGTATGGGTGATCGCAGCGTGCTTCGGTTGGCTGGCGTTCAGCGTCACGGGGTTCCTGTTCCCGGCATATGAGGACAAGGCTTTTACCTATGGCCAGCCACTGATGATCGGAGAGCTCGTGATGATGCTCTGGCTCGTCGTCATGGGCGCCAGAGAGCCGCGATCGATGGGCTCGATTGACTCGCCTGCAGCTCGACCGTAGCGTCTTTTGTATGCAGTTGCGTCTCGGGATAGCCGGGGCATGTGTCGTGCTGGGTGCGTGTCAGATCGATCGTCTCTCGCATCAGCCGCCCCCGCCTGATGTTGAGATCCTCCAGGCGGGCGACTCCATACTGGACTCCGTCCAGGTCGGGGATACTGCGATCGTTGTGGACTCGCTCGCCATCGTCGACGCCGGCGGCGGGTCAATGGGTTGGGACGCCGCAATAGCTCACGGGAGCCCGTGGCTCTCCCTGCTCGACGACACGGGCGTGACTCCGGCTAGACTCCACCTGCGGCTCGATCCATCGGGACTTGGTGTCGGTATGTATCGCGACACGCTGATCGTGTCCGGCGTATCGCAGTCCAGCATCGTCAGAGTCCCTGTCGAGCTGCGAGTGACGCCCTGAAGAAGAGGTCTGGTATGGCCACGCGCATCATCCTCTTCACTGCACTGTCCGCGCTACTCGGTTGTGGCAGTAATTCTCCGACCTACATCCCGATGGGCGGCAATGCCTGCATTCCGACGTCGACTCAGGTCTGCATGATCAACAAGGCGTTCAGCCCGGCGAACCTCACGATCGGCCACGGGACGACAGTCACCTGGATGAACGGCGATAACGTCAACCACACCGTCGGGAACGCGACCGGTTCCACCGATACGTACACGAGCGGCTTCATTGCGCCGGGTGGGACGTTCAGCCATACCTTCGCTACGCCGGGGACGTTCGCGTACTACTGCGGGATCCATGGGGCCGACGGCAATCCGCCGACGGGGATGCACGGGACGATTACGGTGAACTGAGGCTACAGAGGAATCACGGCCTTCACGGCTGCGCGGGCCAGCGCCTCGTTCACCGTCGTTCCTTCCGCCTCGACCACCCGGCCACTGGAGTGCTCCAGGACGACCCGTCCATACCCCGGCTGCGACCATTTCGAGCCGGTACCGCGCTCCGGGCGCCAGGTCCACCCGCGCCGGCTCAGCTCATACTGCACGTTCAGCGACGCACCCATGCCGGCGGCGAAGTGGGTGCATTGCGCCCACGGCTTCCCCGGTTCGCGGCAGACAATGTCCATTTCCCGGGTGCGGGTGTTCTCGCGCTCCTCGACTTCGAGGTTGAACAGATAGCGCGCGATCATCGCATCGAGCTGGCGCCCGCTCGCGGTGTCGGGATTCATGAAGGCAAAGAATAACTATTGCTCACTGCCGGCAGCAATGCACCGCCCAGGCGAAGGCATCCTCGTGGCAGGCCGCGAGCTGCGAGGAAGGCTAGTGTGCGACGGCTGCCCGAGCCGCGTCGCGCGGCGAGCCGCCCCATTGGCGGCGCCACGCCCGGCGCAGCTGCAGTCCGGACCGGAAGCCCGCGACTTCGGCAGCGCGGGTGATGGTGGCGCCGCACTCGATCGACAGCCGGGCCCGCTCCAGCCGGATGAGCCGCAGGTAGTGCAGCGGTGACACGCCGGCGTGGTCCATGAACAACCGCAGCAGGTGACGCTCGGTCGCGTGCGCGACCGCAGCCAGGGCGGCCATATCCCAGTCGCGCTCCGGGCGGGTGACGATCGCGTCCTGCACGCGGTGCACTGCGGCATGCAGGTGGCGGCGGTGCACGAGAAAAGGCGACAGCTCGGGGTCGCGCGGCGAGCGGCGCAAGTACACCACCATGTCCTCGGCGACGCTGGCCGCGAGCGCCTCGCCGCACTCCTCGGCGATCAGGTGCAGCGCGAGGTCGATCCCGGCAGTGATGCCGGCGCTCGACGCGAACGGCCCGTCGACCACGAACACCCGATTGTCGACCACCTGCGCCCGGGGCGCCAACGCCCGCAGCGCCTGCAGCAGCTCGTGGTGCGTGGTGCAGTGACGCCCTGCCACGAGGCCCGCGCGCGCCGCCAGCAGCGTCCCCGAGCAGATCGTGAGCAATCGATGCGGCGTGTCTACGGCGAGCACGGACTCGCCCAGGCGCTTGAGCCACTGCGCGATCTCGGCGATCGCCGGTGTGACCCGGTCGAGCTGCGCCGCCGGCTGGCCCACGAGCACGATCCAGGTGGGCGCGTCGAGGCGGGCGGGCAACGGCTCGAGACCGGCCAGCGCGAGCCCGACCGACGTCGCCGGCCGCGCATCGGGGCCGGCGAAGCGCAGGCGGAAGCGTGGCTGCTGGCCGCGCCGCTCGCGATGCAGGTTCGCGAGGCGTAACGCCTCCGCCGGCCCCGCGATGTCCTGCAGCAGCGATTGCGGGGCGATGACGAACAGGCAGTCGATCAGGTCGGCGCGAGCGATCATTTCTGGACTTAGCCTCCCGTCCAAAGAATATGACACACGCACCGGAAAGGCCATGCAATCGTTCGCATCATGTCCGAATCTGATCCAAACCTGTCGACTCCCGGCGCCGACAGGCGAGGGCCTCCGCCCTAGCTTCGCGCGCGTGGTCACCCATCGACATTCAGCTGTCCGCATCGCCTTCGCGCTGTTCATCGTCTGCAGCGCGTTCGACTCGGTGCGCGCACAACGCGTCGACCAGGGCGTCGACACCAGCGTCGCGGCCGGCGACGACTTCTTCGCGTTCGCCAATGGGGCGTGGCTCAAGAGCACGGTGATTCCGGAGGGCCGGGAGCGCTGGGGCGTCCGCAACGAGATCGACGCGCTGACGCGCCACCAGATCGCGGCGTTGCTCGACGGCGCGGCCACGGCGCCTCACGGCACGGCCGCGCGCAAGGTCGCCGACTTCCGCGCGGCCTGGCTGGACGAGGCCACGATCGTAGCGCGCGGCACTGCCCCGCTCCGGCAGGCTTTGGACACCATCGATCGCTTGCGCGATAAGCCCGCGCTGACTCGGGCGCTGGGCCGCTGGATCGGCGTCGACGTCGATCCGCTCAATTACGGGATCTACCAGTCGTCGCGACTCATCGGGTTGTCGGTTGAACCGGGCATCAACGGCGAACGGATCTACCCCGCGTTCCTGTTGCAGGGCGGGCTCGGCCTGCCCGACCGCGACTATTACTTCAGCGCCGAGCCTCGCATGCAGACGCTGCGGACTCAGTATCAGGCCTACGCCGGCCGCTTGCTGGCACTCGCCGGCTACGATCGCGCCGACGAGCGTGCCGCAGCGGTCGTGCGACTCGAGACCGCGCTCGCCGAAGCCCAAGCGACGCACGCGATCTCGGCCAACGATCACAACGCCGATCATCGCTGGACCCGCGCCGAGTTCGCCCGCCTGGCGCCGGGCATGGACTGGCCGGCATTTCTCGCCGCGGCGGGGCTCGGCGGTCAGGACACGATCGCGGTCTGGCAACCGGGCGCCATGACGGGCGTGGCGGCGCTCGTGGCATCAACGCCGCTCGAGACCTGGAAAGACTACCTGCGGGTGCATCTGCTGGACGAAGAGGCCGATGTACTGCCCCGCGCGTTCGCCGATGCGGCCCTGGCGATGCGCAGCGCGGTGTCGGGTCAGCCGGCGGCGAGCCGAGCGGATCGGGCGCTGGCGGCGACGCAAGTCGCGATGGGTGACGCCATCGGGAGGATGTACGCCGAGCGTTATTTCTCGCCCGCGCAGAAAGCACGCGTGCAAGGCATCGTGGCCAATGTCCGAGCGGCGTTCATACGGCAAGTGGAGCGGACGCCGTGGATGTCGCCCGCGACGCGGACGCTGGCACTCGCGAAGCTGCGCACGCTCTATGTCGGCATCGGCTACCCGGAGCGGTGGCAAGACGATGGCGATCTGGTCGTCGATCCCGCAGACGCGCTGGGCAATCATCGCCGCGCGCTGGAGCGCGCCCGCCGCCGGACCCTTGCGCGACTCAAGCAGCCAGTCGATCTCACCGAGTGGTGGATCGCCCCGCAGACGGTCGGCGCGGTGCTCACGTTCCAGGAGAATACGTACGACTTCGCGGCCGCCCTCTTGCAACCGCCGAAGTTCGACTCGACGGCGTCCGACGCCGCGAACTACGGCTCCATCGGCGCAATCATCGGGCACGACATCAGCCACTTTGTCGACGTGCTGGGCGCCGACTACGACACGATCTTCGCGGAGCGTCACTGGTGGACCGCGGAAGACATGTCACGCTTCGAGGTCGCGGCCGATCCGCTGGTGCAGCAATTCTCCGGCTATCGCCCGTTTCCGGACCTCGCGGTGAACGGCAAGCTGACGAGGACGGAGAACGTCGCCGACCTGGCAGGGCTCGCGGCGGCGTTCGAGGCGTACCGCCTCACGCTCGGCGACCGGGCGCGCGACACCGCCGTCGTACGCCAGCAGGACCGGGAGTTCTTTATTGCGTGGGCGCGCAGCTGGCGCGTCCGCATCCGCGACGACGCGCTGCGCACTCAGCTCGCCGCGAACGATCATGCGCCGGAGATGTACCGCGTGGATACGGTACGGAACCTGGATGCCTGGTACGATGCGTTCGACGTGCGTCCGGGACAGAAGCTGTACCTCGATCCCGCGGACCGGGTGCGGGTGTGGTGACGCGCGACTGAGCGATGCGGATCACCGTCTGCGAGCTGCCCCACGAGCCAGCAGCCCTGCGGGCCGCATGGGCGGGCTTGTGCGAGCACACCGCCCGGCATGCCTCGGAGCTGGTGCTGCTGCCGGAGTGTGCCTTCGTTCCGGCGTTTTGGGAGTGCTGGCCGTTCGATTACAGCCGATGGGACGATGCGGTCCAGCTCAGTGAGGCCTGGTTGGGACGGCTGCACGAGCTGGGCGCCGAGTATGTGGTCGGCACACGGCCGATCGACGTGGGCGAGCGGCCCTTCGATCAGGGGTACATCTGGACTCCCGCGAGCTCCGTGGAGCCGTTGCGCCGTAAGTTCTTTCTTCCCGACGAACCCGGCAGCTGGGAGGCGCGCTGGTTCGATGAAGGCGATGCAGAGTTTCCCGTCTTCCGCGCCGGGGCGCTGTCGTTCGGGCTCAACATCTGCACCGAGCTGTGGGCGCTCGAGACGTACGCGGAGTATGCGGGCAAAGCCCACGTCGTGCTGTCGCCACGGGCGACCAGCGTCGAGACGTACGCCAAGTGGCTGGCGGCGGGTATGGTGGCGGCGGTGCGCACGGGCGCGTACAGCGTGTCGTCCAATAGAGTGGACCGGGGGGGCAGTTGCGGCGGTGGGGGCTGGGTGATCGGTCCGAATGGCGAAATCCTGGCTCTGACGACCCCACGGGCGCCGTTCGCCACCGTCGACGTCGATCTCGCCTGCTGGGAGGAAGCGCGCACCGGCTATCCGCGCTACGTGTTCGAGCGCGCCTAGTTAGGTTCCCCTCGCACCTTCGCCAAGCGAGTCTCCATGGGTCGGTACCGCATCATCGCGTTGGTCAGCGCGCTCTCCGCTGTTGCCGTCGCTTCCGGGGTTGCCCAACAAGCTGATACCGCGGACGTCCAGGCGTTTGTCCGTCAGTACACCGCGGCAATCAACCGGGCCGATGCTTCTGCCATCATGGAGATGTATGCACGCGTGCCGGAGGTGACGAGCGCCGACAACCTCGACATCACGCGTGGCTGGGATGCGATCAAGAGGGACGCAGCGTCGCTGAGCGAGAATCGCTTCCGGATGGAGCTCGGCAAAGTCGACGTCGTTGCGCTCGGTCCCGGCTACGCGCTGGTGGTGGCCGAGGCGAGCTACACGTTTGGGACGCCGCAGGGTGCGCTGCGCGTGCGTGGCGTGCTGACGCTCGTGCTGGAGAAGATCGGCGGCGCCTGGAAGGTCATCCACGACCACTCGAGCTCGCAGAGTCCGGGCGGGTGAGCGTCGCGAAGCGGATTCACGGAGGGACTCTATCCGCGAGCCGCGCTCCACGGGGTTCAGCATACACAGCCGACGAGCCGCCCACGTACTGAATTCGCGAGCGGCTCGTCTTATTCTCGACCTACCAGAGGCCCTTACGGCAAAGGCCCCACGGTTGTCGGCGTGGGGTAGAATCGGAACTGCGCCAGTTTGAGCCCGTTGTTATCGAAGGACCAGAAGAAATTCTGGAGCCGGCTGTCGAACAGCGGCACTCGGCTGATGGTCGTCTGGCCCGGCAGGACCGCGAAGATGAACAGCATCTCTTTGGTTACGTTCTGAAAGCTCTGCTGTCCCTTGGTGCGGCTCAGTCGCAACGTATCGACGGAGCAGAGCGTGATGAGCGTTCCGGACGAGTCCGCTTGCCCACAGGTCGTGTTTGTGGCTTGACCGCCCGGTGTGCCCAGCGCCCGGACGTAGACGGAGTACAACGTGGTCGAGCAGGTGTCGCAGGGAACAGGCTGCGGCAGGGCAAACGAAGCAGACCCGTCCGTGCCGTTCGCGTCAAGCACCTGGAAGCCGGTGACACCCGCACACGCTGTACCGACGCCGGACTCGCACAACAGAATCTTGGTGTTTCCAAAGAGCGAGACGAAGATGACGTGGCCGTTGCTGCCGGTCATGTCCGCGGTCTTTCCCTGTGGGACGCCGATCCAGTTGAGGTTGTAGTGCGAGCCAGTTGGAGCCCCGTTGCCGAAGCCGAAGCTCGGCGGCGGCACGGCCGCCTCCGGTGCGGTGGCGGCCTCGCGGCATGCGACCAGTGCTCCGACAGCGAGCAGTGCGACAAGTTTCTTCCGGGCGTACCACGCCCTGGGTTTGTGATAGGCCATAACGTCCTCCAGCGGGCACGTGGAGGTGCCCACAAGCAGAGAGGTGATGATGGATGACGCTGGCGGAGGCGACGAAATGAAACGCCGCCAGCACCTGCTCGCTGGCGGCTCGGCCGGCATAGCGAGGGATCGCCTCGCCGTAGCCCCGTAACTCTGCGACACCGTCTTTGGACGGCTTTGCTCTGAGACAGCGATTCAAAGCCTCGCTGACAGTTCCTGCGAGGCCGCAAGGGCACATTGGGGACCGTGCATCCTGCCGTCAAGTGTCAATTTCTATACGGCCCGGCGGGCCCCGGTCGGGTGAGCAACGTCACCGAGCGACCGGTCACATGACTAGAACCGCCCAGGCGGTCAGCCGCGGGCCTTCTTCTTTGTCTTCTTTCCGCTGCGGTCGGCGAGCGCCAGTTTCTCCGCGGCGTCCTCTTGGCGCTCCGCGAGGCGCGTGGCGCCCGGCCGCCCGTACGCGATGTTGTCCGCGATGGTTCCCTGGAAGAGCACCGTGTCCTGGAGGACGATGCCGACCTGCGAGCGCAGCGACGCGAGCCGGTACTCTCGGGCATCCACGCCGTCGACCAGAATCCGGCCCGCCGTCGGATCGTAAAAGCGCGGGATCAGGCTGGCGACGGTGGATTTGCCGCCTCCCGTCGCGCCCACGAACCCCACGACCTGGCCCGGTTCGATCGTGAAGCTGACCTCTTTGAGAACCGGCGCGTCGGGTTTGTACGCGAAGGCCACACCTTCGAAAACGATCTTTCCCTTGAACAGCGCAGGCTCCGTCGCGTTGGGTGCCTCGGGGATCAGCTGGTCGGCGAAAATGATCGCCTGCACGCGCTCAACCGCGACGGCGACCTGCGCGATGCTGTTGGTCATGGTGGCAAGGTCCAGCACCGGTTTGAAGAGCGGCCTGGCTCATGGGCCGCCAGCGCGTTGCGGCCGACGTCCTCGCCGGGGCAGTGCTCGGCGCCGGCATCGGCTGGCTCGTGGCGACCGTCCATCCGAAAGTCCCGTGATGCCGTTGAGAGGAAACGCCGTCCGGTAAACCCGGACGGCGTATCACTCTCGGCTGCAAACGCATTTCCCCGGGGCGCTAGAAGGGAATGGAGAACCGTGCCGGCTTCTCAGGGCCGATCCCGCACCCGGTCATGGTCGTCGTCGTCGGGCTGATGCTTGTTATCAAAGCGTCGGTCGGAACCGACCCACGCCTTGTCGGTCGGCGGGAGGAAGTACTCGTCGCGATATCGGTACATCGCGACGGGACGGGTGCCCGCGACGTTGTTGGGATAATACCGGCCGTTGACCTCGTACAGCGTGACTGGTTTCCAACGCCGGCTATTGGTGCGCCAGGGTCCGGCGCGTTCTGACGAGTACCCCAGCACGCCGATCTCGCGGCCCAGTCTCGGGTCTACCGCGGGAGTCGGTGCATAGGGACGCGCCCGACCATAGTCCGCCTCGGTCGGCTGCCGCCGGTAATTGTAGCGTTTGTCAATACCACTCCACGCCTGGTCCTGCGGCGGCAGGAAATACTCGTTCTTGTACTGGTATACGAGTATCGAACGGGCCCCGCGAACTGGGGCGCGGTAGTAGTGGCCGTTGACATCGTACAGGGTCACCGGCGTCCAACGCCGGTAGTTCTCCCGCCATTCGCCTTGCCGCTCCGACGAGTAAGCAGAAACGCCGATCTCGGGGCCGAGCCGGGTACCGAAGGCGACCGAGATGTTCGATTGGGCCAACACCCGCGGCGGCAGGACGATCGCTGCGCCGAGCAGTGGTAAGGTCAGCAAAGCTGCGATACGCATGTGACGCTCCTGTCGTGGACCGACTTCCATCTTCCCATTGCAAGCGATCGAAAGTTGGGGCACGACGTGGTCGCGTGGCATCCCTCCAAAGGGGGACATCGATGATTCGCCACGTTCGCGCCTGCGACACTGGCTACACGTTGGCGGCGAGCGCCCTCGGCAACACGGTTGTGGGCCGGGTGATCTCGTGGCTCGGCTGAGGCCGGATCGAGCCGCGCGCAGCTAGCGCGTGAAGGCCGTCAAGCCGTCGTTGAATTCGATGCTGGCGTGACTCCCATTGCAAAACGGCTTGTTCGTCGACGCACCGCAGCGGCACAACGTCACGCGATTGCGCCGCTCATATCGCTTGCCGTCCGCCGATTCGATCGGGATGCCGCCGCGTACCCAGAGTGGCCCGCTGACCCCTAACGCGGGATCCTCGACAACGCCAATCGAAGGGGGCAGCGGATCCTCGATCTCCTTGTTGGTCGGCTTCTCGTGCAACACCAGACGACCCGCCGGACAATGCATCGCTTCGCGAATCACGAGCGCGCGAACCTGGGGTTCGTCGGTGGCTTCGATCAACGACCAGATCTTTCCGCCAACATCGCAAAAGCGCGCGAAGGCGCAGAGCTGCTCGGCGTCGCTGAGGGTCAACGTCGGCCCGTCGAGCGTCTCGGATTGCCGTGCGATCGGACGGCGACTCGCCGTTTCCGTTCCGTCGAATCCGGTCTTGGTATGGGTCCCGTCGCAGAAAGGCTTGGTCTTCGAGCCGCCGCAGCGGCACAGCTTGTAGGTGGGCTGCGAGGGGAACGACCGGCCCTCGCTCCACTCCCACGACAGTCCTTCATTGTTCGGCGTGATGGTCTGGATTGCGAGTGGGACGCTCCCAGTGACGACATACGGGCCGTCCACCGTCACGACGATCTTCGGCTCTTGTGCTTCGCTCATGGCTGAATCCTCCGCGTTTCTAACGCGTCCTTCCTTCAGGTCTTGGCCTGCAAGTTACGGGTCTCCGGCGGTGGACGCCCGCGCGACGAGCGCCGAGACGGTGATTGCGTGCGTCGAGATGGTGGTTTCGAGTAGGCGCACAATGGGAGCATTGTCCTCGTCCAGGTGAGGAAGCTGTCAGGAGCCGTCCGCTCCTCTAGTGGCGTCACCGCGCAGGGGTGATGTTCGGCCCGGTCAGGGGACGCTCCCGACCTGTGGTCGCCTGCCGCCAGTGTCCTCCCAACTCCCACATCGGAGACGACCATGACGTCTCTCAACCGCGGGCCCACCCGTGCTGCCCTCGCAGCCCTGTCGGTCGTGCTCGCGTCCGCCGGATGGTCCGCCGGTGCCGCGGCGCAGGACGCTCGTGCCGCGCTCGATCCCGTCA
Organism: Gemmatimonadales bacterium; assembly: GCA_035577525.1. Taxonomy (GTDB): domain Bacteria; phylum Gemmatimonadota; class Gemmatimonadetes; order Gemmatimonadales; family GWC2-71-9; genus DASTHG01. Next base: position 15,186 of record DATLVL010000129.1, read on the forward strand.
CGAGCGCCGTGATCGGCCATCCCATCACCACGTCCTCCACCGCGGCGCGAATGCACTTTCTCGAGGGCGTGCGCGAGGCGGATCTCGGCCGCTTCCTCGACGCGAATGTGCACTTCCAGGCAGCGGTGACGGCCGATCCGAACTTTGCATTCGCCTATCTCAACGCCGCCAACACGGCGAACTCGCTCACTGAGTTCAAGACGAACTTCGCCCTCGCCGAACAGCACGCTGCCGGCGCCTCGGAGGCTGAGCAGCTGCAGATCCAAATGGCGCGCAAGGGCTTCGACAACGACCTGGCCGGCCAGCTCGCCCTCGGCCAGCAGCTCGTCGCGAAGTATCCAGCCAGCCCACGCGCCTGGCTGGCGCTCGCGGGGGCGCAGGCGGGGTTGAATCAGAACACAGACGCTCGCGTCTCGCTGTCGAAGGCGTTGGCGCTCGCGCCCCGGCTGTACGTGGCCCACGCGACGCTGGGCAACAATTACATCTTCGGGGAGCCGCGAGACTTCACCAAGGCGCTCGAGCAGATGCAGGCCAGCGTGGCGCTCGCGCCGAACGAGCCCAATGCGCACATGTTCGTGGGCGACGCGTACCGCGCGCAACGCAATCTCGAAAAGGCGCGTGACGAGTACAGCCGAGGCCACGAGCTCGACCCGCGCGATCCGATCCTCCTGGTGAAGCTCGGGCACGCGAACACGTTCCTGGGCAACTACGCCGCGGCGCGGGCGAACTACGATTCCGCCGAGGCGGTCGCGCGGCCGGCTCAGCGGGCAGGCTTCGCACCGTTCCGTGCCCTGGTCAGCGTGTATGCCGGCGACCCGGCGGCAGGGATCGACGAGCTCAATCGACTGGTGCTCGCCGTGGACGGCATGGGGGTCACCGATCCCACGGCCTCCAAGGTGGGTGCGCTCACGAGTGTCGTGACCATCGCGATCCACACCGGCAATCGTCCCGCCGCGGAGCAGGCCTTGAAGCAGCTCGAGCCGTTGCTGCTGCAGCAGGGCGACCAGGCCGGCAACCCGGCATTCCGGCGCGGTCAGGAGGCGACGATCGCGTACTTCGAAGGGTGGTTGGCGGCGAAGAGCGGCGACTACACGGCCGCCCAGAAGCAGGCCGATCGCATCAACGAGCTGTTGGCACCCGACGCGAACCCGCGCAAGCTCGAGCCGATGCACCAGCTCGAGGGATTCATCGCGCTCTATCAGAAGCAGTACAGCCAGGCTGCCGAACACTTCCGGCACGGCAGTCCGTTCGACCCCTATGTGAAGTATCAGCTCGCGCTCGCGACGGAGGGGGCGGGCGATGCCGCCGGGGCCCGGAACCTGTTCCGCGAAGTCGCCGACTACAACTTCAACGCCTTGGGCTTCGCGCTGATCAGGAGGGATGCGCTACAAAAGGCCGGCGCCGGAACGTAGGGGCGGCTAGCCGGACACAACGAGGGGCGCCGATGCGGCGCCCCTCGCGTGGGAACGCCCGAAGACACCGTTACACTGCCAGCGAGCGGAGTAGCGCCTCGACATCTGCGTCGGAGTAGTCGCGGATCACGCCAGTACGCCCGGGTACGCGAACGGTGGTGACGTCGCCCGAGCGGTTGATCCCCACGAGCGCCGTCACATGTCCCCCGCTCTCGTCGACGACAAAGCGAAGCACCCACACGCCCGCAGTGGACCACTGCCGCCGCACAGCGTACACGCCCGGATCAGCCGTCGCGACGATTTCGAGCGCGATGGAACGCCGCGCGCCGTCAACCAAGCCCACGGCGGTGCCGGACAGCGTCAGCGGGCCGGGATGGCACCCATGACGGGTGGTGACGAGGAGAAATGCGCCACGGAGGTCGCCGGCCGTGGTGTCGGCCGGCCGCTCGATGGAGATCTGGGGTGGGCAAAGGAGGACTGGAGCCGCCTGCGGGTGAACATTTGGCGGCAGCAGCGCGAGTGTGAGAGAGTAGATGATGTGGCTGTACATGAGACAACCCCGTGTTGGAGATGGCCCTATGATGTCGGCCGAGTATCAGGGGTTTGAAGGTCTTTCACGCGGCGCCCAAAAGCAGGTCCTTCGCTACGCGCTCGCTGCGCTCAGGATGACAACGTCGCTCGCTTGCTTGTATGGAAAAGAGGAAAGAGTGTATATCTCCGGGCCGTCATGGCCGAGATCTCCATCCAGGTGAAGGTGCTGGACGGCGTGGTGAAGCCGGTGGCGTAGGAACCTCCTCCCCTACGCAACGAGGCACGGCGGGTGGATGGTCACCTGCCGTGCCTTCGTGTTGCGCAAGACAGGACAACCTCGATGACCAGGTCGGGGATGGGGTGCGGCTCTTGCCCTTTAGATCCACAACGCGCGCCGACTCAGTGCTTGTGCATATTGACGAAGAACAAGCCAAACCCCGATCCGTTCAGTGTCCCCGATACGAGCGTGTCGCTCAGCATCAGGCCGCTGTAAGTTGCTGGCAGGTAACCGGAAGCGGTGAGTGTCAGGCTCACCGTAGTGTCCGCGCGGCTGCCCGACATGTTCACCGTGAGCGCGGCGGTAGAAACCGAGAAAGCGCCGGTGCCGCTCAGTTGACCGCTGTTGTCCTTGAGATTCCACTCCATCGTCAGGCCCGTGGCTGTGCCAATCCAATGACCCGCCATCGGCCCCTGCGGCCCCGCCGCTCCCCCACCGCCACAGGCGCTCAGTAACACACCCGCGCTCACTGCGACGAGCCACGCTCGAAGCGACGGCATAACGCCTCCTGGAAAGTAGGACGTCCGGGATAGCTGGTCCGAAGCTGGCGCGCGGACAAGGATGGCCGCCCTCAGTGGAGCTGGGAGAGATTGATCACGGCGATCCGAGACGGTCCGGCGTTGTAGCCTTCGACGGCGGCCAGCATGGAGCCGTCAGGCGACACGCGCACGAGCGTGGTCAGCATGACGACTGGAATACGGTCGATGATCGAGCCGTCGGACACGTGGGACCGAACAACCCCGGGAGACGACCAGATGCCCTGTACGGAGGTGGGGGCAATCGCCATGTAGTGCGTCTGTCCGTCCGGCGAGAAGGCGGAGAGCCCGGGCCCCCGGTGCGCCGCTTCGATCGTGAACAAATAGTTCAATGACGAGTCATAGAGACCCCCGAAGACAGCGACATGCGCTCCGGTCGAGTCGAGAGCAGGCTGCGCATTGTCAACCTGGGCGCTCAACGCGGGTCCGAACGCGTCGGTCGCGACATCATACCGCACGAAACCTCCGGCGTCACCGTTGGCGACAACGACGTTCCCGTCGGTGGAGCGCTCGAGCAAGCCGCGGGAGTACGGACCCAGGTCAGGCGCGTCGGAACGCAGCCGGAGCGTCCCGCCAGCCAAATCGTAGGTGTACACGCGCTCGCTACCGGTAGACCCGTTCTCTGTCGTGATGACGGCCCGGCCCGTTCGGGCGACCCTGACGTCCAGCAGCCAGGTAACCGACGAGTCGAGTGCGAGCGGTACGATCTGCAGCGCCGGCGACGCTTGCGTCAGATCGACGATGCCCAGCGCCCGCGAATTCGCCAGCACGGTGACGATCGAATCGCCGCTGGGCGTTACGTCGAAACCGGGGGCGGTGTCCGGGAGCGCAATCGTGCGGACGATGCTGAGACTCGTCGGCGAGAAGACAGTGATGGACCTGCTCTGCAGCAGGTACATCGCACCGCGTTTCTC
>DATLVL010000130.1:0-19978 GCA_035577525.1 Gemmatimonadales bacterium
CAGCAGCAGCGCGCCAAGCACGACGTGTCCCAGGAGGTAGTGCAGATCGGTGTAGCCGAAGACGCCGTCCCAGCGGTAGGCATCGAGCTTCCCGATGTCGTGGAGCAGGGCGCCCGCGAGGACCAGCTCCTGATCGGCTCCCGCGGCGCGCGCGATGGTGCGGGCGATGGCGCCGACCTCGACGGTGTGGGTCAACAGGCCGCCGAGCGCCGCATGGTGTCCGGAGACGCTGGCCGGGCACTGCTCGAAGCGGCGCCGGAAGTCGGCATCTTCGAAAAACAGGGCGAGCACGGCGCGGAGGCGTGGCTTCGTGAGCTCGGCGCGCCAGGCGTCCACCGTCTCCCAGTAGCGCGTGACGTCTCCGACGCTCGGGAGCAGCCGGCCCAACTCGGCGGCGCTCGGCGGCAGGACGCGCAGTGAGCTGACCCGCAGCTGGCGGTGCCCGCGGTAGTCGGCGACTTCGCCCAGCACCTGGACCACATGCCCCGGCCGGACCCCCTCGACCATCGCCTGCTCGCGATCCCAAAACGGGGCGCTGGTGAGTCGGCCGGTCGCGTTGCCGAACGTCAGCACGGTGCACCAGCCGCCCTCGAAGCTGCGCTGCTCGGCGTCGAGCACCAGCAGCGTATCCTGCACCCGCTCGCCGGGCTGGAGGGAAGGCAGGTCAAGGACGCGGGGGGGCGGGGGGGCCGACATGGGAGCGGGGGAAATATAGGGGGAGCCGAGCAGGGGAGTGGTCACGAAATGTTGCAGGCCGTACCTCATTGTTGCACCGTCAAGTACCGCGGAGTCGCGGCAGATCGGTCTCCCGGTCGTGCTCTTTATGGAAGGGAAGGCGCGGCGCGCGGATCGGCACCAGGTGCGCGATTGAATTGGCGTAGTACTCGAGCAGGGGGCGGCCGCGCGGCAGGATCACGAGGCTCGCGCCGTCCCGCACGACGAGCCGCCGCAATCGCAGCATACGCCAGGCGCGGTCCCAGATCTCCCTGATGCGCGCGCCGCCACGCACCACCTTGCCGTTGACCTCGAGCAACCGGTCGCGCAGCACGTCCATCCGCTCGAGCACCGCTTCCAGCGGCACGACCGTCTGCTGGAACGAGAGCAGGGCAGCCGCCGCCAGCGGCACCGGTGTGACGGGAATGATCGCGCCGATGCGCCGCATCATGTCCTGCGCCAGCCGCTCCAGCTCGGGAAGGCGACGCTCTTTCGGCCAGGTGAGCACGCCCGGTGGAGCAGCGGCGAGCCAGGCGCGCAACGAGAGCGGTGCGCCGAAGTTCACCGCCACCCGGCCGTAGCGCCGCAGACGCCCCGTCACGAGCCGGAAGGTGTTGCCCGCCAGGTACGCGGCGACGCTCGTGAGCTGGGCGATCCGGCCCGGCCGGTCCCGTGGGTCGATCAGCTCGCGAATCAGCGAGCGGTCCTCCAGCACGCGATCGTAATTGAGGGCAACCGGGACGAACCAGATGTCGCGCTGGAACGCGGGATCAATCAGCGAGCGGCAGATGTAGTCGAGCAGTCCGAGCTTCGGGGGGCGCAGCGCGCCGTCGCGGCTGAGACCCCCCTCGGGGAAAATTCCCTGCGTCACGCCGTTCGTGGTGATCAGCTGTACGTAACGCTCCAGCACAGCGTGGTAGAGCGGCTCGCGAAACCGCCGCCGGATGAAGTACGCGCCGAACGACTTGAACACGTACTCGAGCGGCCACGCCCGCGCCCACTCGCCCACCGCGTAACTCACGTGCGTGCCGCGGGCGAGGACGTAGGCGACCATGATGTAGTCGGCGTTGGAGCGGTGATTCATCAGATAGACCACCACATCCTGCTTGGGAATGCGGGCGAGGGCGGCCTCGTCCTGATGGTCGACGCTCACTTTGTACAGCAAATGGATCAGCACCTTCGCCGAGTTGTAGCCGAGCTTGTAATAGGTGAGGACGTTGAGATGGGGGACGATCTCGTCGATGTAGCGCGTGACGAGGCGCCACACCTGCGTCTCCTGGCTGCCGTGCTCGCGGGCGTGCTGCTGCACCGCCGCGCCGACCACGGGATCCTCGAGCAACGCCTCCTTCACGCTGCGGCGCTGCTGCAGATGGTAGCGGGCGAGACGCGTGCGGAACCGCAGCACCGAGGCACGGCCCGCGAGGCGCAACCGGTTGCGCGCCAGGTAGACGACCGCAGTCGCTACGCCGAGCCCCACTCCAAGAGCGATGGCCCAGTCGCGCGCGGTCACGCGGCCGGAAACTGTCCTTCGGCTTTGAGTCGCTGGTAGGCCATACCCTTGAGCCGGGCGATCCGGGCGGCCATCGGGGGGTGGGTCGCGAACAGGTCGGACAGGCCACCCTCGTGCAGATTGGCGCGCCGTCCCAGCGGATCGGCGATGCACAAATGAGCGGCGCCGCGCTTGATCGAGGCCGTGGGAGCGTCCGCGGCTTCGATCTTGGTCAAGGCACTGGCCAGCGCCATCGGATTGCGGGTGAACTGCGCCCCCATCGCGTCCGCCAGGTACTCCCGCTTGCGGCTCACAGCCATCGCCAGAAACTGCGCGATGATCGGCGCGAGGATCCACGAGATCACCCACAGCACCAGGACGATGATGACGACGACGCCGCCGCCCTTGCCCTTCCCGCCGCCGCGGGACCCACCGATCCGTCCGCCCGAGGAGAGCAGCCGGCCCACGCCGTCGTGCATCAGCGCCACGGCGCCGACGAGCGCGGCCAGTGTCGTCATGAGGCGCACGTCGAGGTTTTTCACGTGCCCCAGCTCGTGCGCCACCACCGCCTGCAGCTCGTCGCGGCTGCAGATGTCCAGCAACCCCTGCGTCACGGCGATGTGGGAGTGACCCTGGTCGAGGCCCGTCGCGAAGGCGTTGGGATCGGCGTCGGGGACGATATAGATGTCGGGGCGCGGGATCTCCGCCGCGATGGCCATCTCCTCGACCACGTTGACGAGCTGGCGTTCCTTGTCGGTCTGCGGGTCCTCGAGCTTTACCGCTCCGGTCGACCACAGCACCTTGTTCGGCCCGGTGACAAACCCGTAGCGCGCGATGCCGGCGCCGATCGCCGTCATGATCAAGCCGAACCAGGGGAAGGTGTGGTGATACGTGTCCGGGGGAGCGTCGGACGTGGCCAGCCAATAGGCGAAGTCCCCGCCGAACCCGAGCCAGGCGAAGAACAGCACGAAGGCGATCACCAGCCAGATGGTGCGCCGGCGATTCGCTTCCTGCTGCTGAAAAAGGTTGAGCCCCGCGCCGCTGTCGTCGGTCACGCCTTGGGTTTCATGGAAAGATCGACCTGCGGCACGGCGCGCTCACCCTCGTCGGTGATCTCCCACAGCTCGGCGGGCGTCGCCTTGGCGATCCCGGCGAACAGGTTCGTGGGGAATTGCTGCTGCTTGGTGTTGTACTGGGTGGCGGTGTCGTTGTAGCCCTGCCGCGCGAAACTGATCCGGTTCTCGGTGGAGGTGAGCTCCTCCTGCAGCTGCGCCACGTTGCCGGTGGCCTTGAGCTGCGGGTACTGCTCGACCACGACGTTGAAGCGCGACAATGCGGCGGTGAGCTGGTTTTCCGCCGCGCCCACCTGCTTCATCGCGTCGGGGCCGGCGTTGGCCCCGGCCGACACCGCCTGATTGCGGGCCTGGATCACCGCCTCGAGCGTCGACTTCTCGAAGTCCATCGCACCCTTGACTGCGTTCACCAGGTTGGGAATGAGGTCGTGGCGCCGCTTCAGCTGGACGTCGATCTGCTTGAACGCATTGAGCGTCTGGTTCTTGAGGCTGATCAGGCCGTTGTACGCGCCCACCCCGTACAGCACGACAACCCCGAGGATGATCAGCAGGATCACACCGCTCATGAGTTACTCCCGGATGTGGAGAACGAGTACTACGCGGGCCACTGCGGCAGGAGTTTCGCGAGCGCCTGGCGCACCATTTCGGCTACACCGGCCTCTTCGGGACCGAGCCGGGCGAGCGGATGGTCCGCATCGAGGTGCAGCTCGACGCCGCGGCCGACAGGAATGCGCCGCCAGCTGGACGGCGTGCCCTGCTCGCGCTCGACGTCGCGCGACAGCCATGCGTTGATGGCGCGGCCCGAGCGCCCCCGCGGCAGCCCTTCGCCGCCCCGCAGCGACAAGCGGTCGGGCGGGGGCAGCGCCGCTCCCAGCGTCTGGGCGGCGCGCCGCTCCAGCACGTCGCCGGTCTGGTCCTCCATGTCGCGCGTGATCGCCGCCAGCGTGGCGCCCTCCATCTGGCGCAGCTTGATGCACAGCAGCTGGAGAAAGTGGCGGTACGTGTACGTGGCCGCGGTGCCGCGCCCTTCGGGCGGCGCAACCAACCCGCGCGCGACGTAGAACCGGATGGTGCGCTGGCTCGGCGTCGCTCGCGCTGCGGCGTTGATCGGCGTGATCGCGGAGGCATGTAGCACGGCCCCCACGAGGATCGACAGATCGTGCAGGTTCCACGGCGCGAGATTCTTGTACTCTCGCAGGGTATGGAGAGGGTCGCGCTGCGGCGCGGCGGTCATCGTTTTCAACATAGCGCTCCCCCGGCTGCCGGGTTAGACCGGGGGTGCGCCAACGGTGCAGCGACGCGTAGTTTCGCTGTGCCACGCGCGATTTCGATGACGCTCCGGCCGGTCGCCGCCGTACACTTGGGCCATGCGTCGCGGCGTCACCCTGCTCGAGCTGATCGCGGTGCTCGCGATCGTCGCAGTACTGACGACGATCGCGCTGGCGCGGCTCGTTCCGCTGCTCGACTGGATCGCCGCCGACGGCGCCGCACGCGACGTGACGACCGCGTTGGCGGTCACGCGCACAGCGGCGGTCCTGCGCGGCGCGCGCGCGCGCCTGCGCATCGCCGCCGACTCGTTGCGCATCGACCGCGAGGGACCGGCGGGCTGGGAACCGTACGCGCGCTGGGCGGGTCCGGCATCGGTCGGAGTATCGCTCACCGTCTCCAACCCGGAAATCGTCTTCAGCCCGCTCGGGATCGCGTGGGGACTCGGCAACACTCGGGTTGTGCTGCGTCGTGGGTCCCAGATTGAAACGATTACGACTTCTCGACTTGGACGTGTGCGCCGGTCCTGATGCGCGGCGGGTGCAACGCTTTTTCGGCTCGATGCATCAAAATGGGTGCGGCGGCGACACAGCGGGTCTGCAACAATCCCGCCGCAGGATGCGTAAGGTAGGGCGCCAAGACAACGAAGTTGCTGAGCAAGAGGTCGCGGCCGGAGTGTGACGGCCACTTCGCCCGACCCGCCAACCCGGGGTGCGCAAGCCCCCGGGTTTGGTCTTTTCAGGAGCTGGTAGTGTCCCCGCCTTCGAGAAAGACGAGCGAACGCCGCCGGCGGACCACCTCGGCGAGGGAGGCGTAGATGCGCGGGTCCAGGGCCGTTCCCGCGAGCTCTCCCATCCGTTGCACCGCTTCATAGGGCGACATCTTCTCCTGATACGGACGGCTGGTGCACAGCGCGTCGTAGATCTCCGCCGCCCCGATGATGCGCCCCAGCAGCGGGATCTCTTCCCCTTTGAGCCCGTCGGGATATCCCGAGCCATCCCAGCGCTCGTGGTGATTGCGGACCCCGCCCAACACTGGACGCAGCTCGTCGATCGGGGAGAGCAGCTGAGAGCCGATGATCACATGCTGCTTGATGTGGTCGTTCTCTTCAGGCGTCAGCGGCCCCTGCTTGTTGAGAACGCCCTCGCGCGTGCCGATCTTGCCGATGTCGTGCAGCCGCCCGGCGAGCCGCGCGGCCTCGACGACATCGTCCGCCAATCCAAGATGAGCGGCGAGCGTCGCGGCAAGGTCGGCCACCCGGGCCGAATGGCCGCGCAGGTAGGGATCGCGCGCCTCCATGACGTTCACCAGGGCTTCGAGGGTCGCGACGGTCAGCCGCGCGGCCTTGGCCCGTTCCCGCTCCAGCGCCTCTTTGGCGCGTTGATCGATCTCGCGTGTCGCGCGCCGTTCCTCGCGGCGCCGCAGCGCGCTCTGTACGGCCCGCGCCAGGTCGTCGAGGTCGAGGGGCTTCGTGAGATAGTCCATCGCGCCGCGCTGCATGCAGAGTGCGGCAGTGGTGGCGTCGTTCACCGCCGAGAGCATCACCACCGCGAGGTCGTGATCGAGCGCCAGGGCTTGCGGCACGAGATCGATGCCGCTCATCCCGGGCATGCGGATATCGGCGAGCATCAGCGCGACAGGATTGGCGCGGAGTACCTCGAGCGCCTCTGCCCCCGACGCGGCGGTGAAGGTCGGCAGCTCGAGTCCCTTGAGGAACCGTTGCAGCGCGTTGCGCATCGGCTCCTCGTCGTCCACGATCAACACCGCCGTGGAGCGCACCGAGTGACTCGTCACTAGGCCGCCACGAATTGCAGTTGGACGGGACCGGGAACGATCCCGGCGCGGTGTCCGCGCTCCAGCAGCTCCCGGACCGCCCGCCGCCCGCGCTCGCCGTAGTCCACCGTGTAGTCGTTGACGTACATCCCGACGAACCGGTCCGTCTTCGCCGGATCGAGGCCGCGGCTGTAGGACTGCGCGTGGGCCAGCGCTTCGGTGCGGTGCGCCAAGCCGTACTCGATGCTCGCTTTCAAGTCGCGGGCAACGGCGCCGAGCATCGCGTCCCCGAGGTCGCGCCGCGCGACGTTGCCGCCGAGCGGCAACGGCAGCCCGGTCTCGTCGTCCCACCATTCGCCGAGATCGACCCACAGCGCAAGCCCCCGGTCGGCGAAGGTCAGCTGGCCCTCATGGATCAACACTCCGGCGTCGGCGCGTCCCGCCGCGACATAGTCCTCGATCTGATCGAACGGCACGACGACAGTGCGGGCCGCGGGCTGATAGAGCCGCAGCGCGAGGAAGGCAGTGGTGAGCTCTCCCGGCACCGCGACGGTCCGACCCGCCAGGGCCGCGCGCGGATCGGCCGGCGCGCGCTCCCGCGCGACGATGCGTGGGCCGTAGCGATCGCCGATGCTCGCGCCGTGCGCCAGCAGGGCGTAGCGGTCGGCGAGGTAGGCGTACGCATGGATCGAGACGGCGGTGACCTCGAGCTCGCCCGCGAGGGCGCGGCGGTTCAGCGTCTCGATGTCGGCGAGCTCGTGCACATAGCGCCGGCCGCCCGTGTCGATGCGCCCTGCCGCCAGTGCCCAGAACATGAACGCGTCGTCCGAGTCGGGGCTGTGGGCGACGTGGATGACCGGCTCTGCACCCGTCACGACGCTTCGGATTCGGCGGCCGCGCGCGGCAGCGTGGTGAAGCGGCGCGCGACGAGCTGCAGGGCGGCTTCCGGTGTCAGCGACAGGCGCATCTCCCCCGCCGTGAGGCCGAGATAGAAGCGCGCGTGCTGCTGCAGGGTGCGCACTTGTGAGTACCCGAGGCGTTTGGCGACATCCTCGACCGTGAAGCCGGGATCCTGCAGCAACCGGTGCGCGTAGAGGACGCGCGCGGCCGCGAGAAAATGCCGCGGGGAGGGCATCGCCGCGCGCATGAACCAGCGTTCGCAGGTGCGCCGGCCCACACCGGCCGAGGCCGCGAGCTGCTCGACCGTCTGGACCCCCTCCGGAGCGCGCAGCGCTCCCTCGAGCAGCCAGCGGATCTCGGCGCGCAGTGGGGTGAACGTCGCTGCGATCTGCTCCAGCAGCTGCTGTGAGCACGCGCGCGCCTGCTCACGCTCCAGCGCAGCTCGCAAGCCGTCGGGATGATCGTCGAGCCGGCAGAACACGACGTCCTGTACCCCCTGGCGGCCGAGCGCGAGCAGCACCGGCGCGAGCGCGGGAGTGAACGTCGTGTACAGCAGCACCGGGAGGGAGGGGAACAGCAGCCGCAGCCGCTCGATCTCCTGGCTGCGGGGCTCCCCCGACAGCATCGGGTCGACGACGGCAAGCTCGATCGGCTGGCGGCAGATGAGGTCGACGACGTCGCCCCACCCGCCGGCCGCTACAAACCCGAAGCGTGCCCCGGCTGCGCGACGCAGACGGAGCACTTGCATCTCGGGAACGGCGGCCAGGACGAGCATCAATGTCGCAGGAACAACCTAGGTTGTCGCAAATCCGACCTCAAAAACGCTGCTTGCCTCGCCCAATATGAGCCCCAGCCGCAGTGCTGTCTACTCTCTCACCACGCTGGAGGCTCTCCATGTCCCGCCGAATCTCGGCTCTTGTTGCGCTCGTTGTCGTGGGAATCCTGATGGGTGCATCCGCTTGTTCCAACGCCACTGGTCCGGCACCGGTCCGGGCGGACCAAACCTGCGATTGGGCGAGTCAGAATACCTGCCACTCCTAACCGAGCGTCAGGGCACGAGGCCAGCCAGGGCGGTCGCGACGTTCGATACCGCCGCCCCGGCTGGCTGCTCCGCGTCGACGTGTTCAGCGTCGACGTCGCCGCACTCCGCTAATCCGCCCAGAATGCGCTCGATCCGGAACTCGAATTCGTGCAGGCCATGGGACCGCGCGACCTGCAGCGCGATCTGCAACTCTGCGGCAGCTCGGTCGAGACGGCCGAATCGCCCCAAGCCGATGCCGAGCTTGAGGTGATAGTCCGCAATCTGATTCGGGGCCATCTGGTCCATCTTGCTGCCGCATTCGCCACGCCACCGCTCGAACCCAACGCGGTCGCGGCGGAAGGACGCACAGTACATCAGCTCGATCATGGCGTTGCCGGCGCCGTCCATCGAGTCCGAGCGTTCAACGACGATCTTGAACGCGCGCTCGGCGCTCTCGATCACGCCGAGCCGCGCCAGCGCGTACCCGAGGTCATGCAGCGCACGGATTGATAGGCCGGTATCCGTATACAACTCGAACGCCCGCCAGAGATGCGGCACGGCATCATGCACTTGGCCGCGCGCGCCCAACGCGACCCCCAGCCCGTGTTCGCCGCGGGCTTCCGTTTCCTGGAATCCCGCTGCTCGCGCGCTCCGCACGACTTCCCGGGTGTATCGCTCGGCCTCGGCCAGGTTGCCGCGACCCCAGAAGACGTTCGCCCGCCCCAGCTGCGACAACAGCACTGACTCACCATCGCCATTGACCTCGGCGAGCCTTGCGGCCCGGCCGTAGGCGTCATCGGCCGCGTCGAATTGCGCGATCTCACGTTGTGCCCGGCCGGTGACCAGGGCGGCGGTGATCTCGGCCTTGGGATCGAGCCGGGCACCGGCGGTGCGCTGCAGCGTCGCCAGGACATCGAGCGCTTCTTCGACGTGTCCCGAATCGATCAACCAGCGGGAGAGACCGAGCATGGCGGGGGCGATGAGACCGGGATCGTGACGCCGGTGCGCGTAACTTGCGGCGCCCACCAATTCGATCAGGCGGTCAGCCGGGGGCCCGGACTCGAGCTGTTCGTGGCAATATCGGCCCGTCGCCGCAGCCTGGTAGCCGAATAGCTCATCCACGTTCGGCGCTGACTCGTTCGCGCCCAGCAGGTCGATGAGCCGTAACACGAGAAACGCCGCCTGTCCGAACCGGCTCTGGGCTGAATCGTGCTCACGTGCTGCCCGCTCGAGAAACACGACGTGCAACAACCCCGGCCCCATCGGCTGCACGTCCACCATTACCTGCGTCCCCTCCGGGAGTACGCCAACCTTGGATACACCAAATACCGAGTCAATACCGGCAATCGATGTGCCAGTGGGCTTTCATGAGGTGCTTTCGACTCCCCATTCGCGCATTTCGTGAGGGGTTCCTTCCCCGTCGATCAGGAACGTCAAGGAACGGCGCCGCTTCACCACTTCCGACAACGCGGCGAACACCGCAGGGTCGATCACCGAGCCGGACAGCTCACCCATCCGGCGCACCGCCTGTTCCACCGTGAGCTTCTCCTGATAGGGGCGCGAAGTGCTGAGGGCATCCCACACTTCGGCGGCGCCGATAATTCGGGCGGCGAGCGGAATCTCGTCAGCGCGGCGTCCATCGGGATACCCGGTCCCGTCCCAGCGCTCATGATGGCCCCGCACCACGTCGATGATGGGCCCCAGATGTTGCAAGGGCCCGAGGATCTGGGATCCGATCACCACGTGCTGTTTGATGTGATCATATTCCTCCGGGGTCAGGGGTCCGTGCTTGTTCTGCACGTCCTCTCGCGTCCCGATCTTGCCGATGTCGTGGAGCCGGCCCGCCAGCCGGATATTCTCGATCTCGTCGTCGGGCAGGCTCATCTCCGCGGCAATCGTGGCCGAGAGATCCGCCACCCGGGCAGAATGACCGCGGAGGTAGGGATCCTTGGCCTCGAGCGCGTTGATCAACACCTCGAGGGTCGCCACGGAGACGCGCTCCAGCCGCGCGCGCTCGCGCTGGAATTCCTGGGTGCGCCGCTCGACCTCTTCCTTGATCTGCTGATCGAGCTCGCGCCGGCCGATCATCATCTCGCGCCGCTTCAGCGCGCGCTGAATCGTCCGTCCCAGCTCCAGCAGCTCGACCGGCTTGGTGAGGTAATCGAGCGCGCCGCGCTGCATGCACAACGCCGCGGTGGTCGCGTCGTTGACCGCCGTGAGCATGAGAATCGCCAGGTCGGGTGAGATCTCCAGCGCCTGGGGGACGATGTCCACGCCGCTCATCCCGGCCATGCGGATGTCGCACAGCATGAGGGCGACGTCCTCGTGGGCGCGCAGCTGATCCAGCGCCTCCTCGCCCGAGGACGCCGTATGAACCAGAAACTCCTGTTTGGTCAGGTACCGCTTGAGGGCATTCCGAATCGGCTCCTCGTCGTCCACGACGAGGATTGGAACCTGAGCAGTGCTCATGGCAGCCGTCCCTCCACCGGGTTCGGAAGTTCCACTATTCTACGATGTCGCGGGAAGCAAAGTTAGTCGGTGACCCCGGCCCTGTCGCGCTGTCGCGTTCCCGCACCTGGGTGGCGCAAAAACGACCTAGGACGGTCGATCCACCCCCCATACTTGAAGATCGGGGTCACCAGCGGCGGATCGCATGACGACATCCTTACGGCGCATCGCGAATCTGGGACTGGGCTCCGCCCTCGGACTGCTGCTCGTCGTGGGCAGCGTGTCGTATTGGAGCGTGAGCGGGTTTCTGGCGGCCTCGCGAAACCGGCGTCATGCCTATGAAGCGCGCGGCACCCTCTCCAATCTCCTGATCCACCTCGAGGACGCCGAATCGGGGGAGCGCGGCTACGTGCTCACCGGGGACACGTCCTATCTCGCGCCGTACACCCGCACGGTCACGGCGACCGAGCGCGACCTCGAGCAGCTGCGCGTTCTGGCGCCCCCCGATACGGCGCTCACGACCCTGCTGGCGTCGCTCGGACCCGCGGTCCATGCCGCGCTGTCCCGGTTCGGCCAGACGATCGCCCAGCGCCAGAGTGGCGATGCGGCAGTGGCGGCGGGCCCGCTGCGTGGGGAGGCGGCAGGCCGCCTCATGGACGACATCCGCACGAGTGTGCAGGCGCTGGACTCGACCCTCACGCGGCGCACCGAGCAGATGGAAACGCGAGTCCGGGTGTCGGGGCGGGTCGCTCGCATCACCATCGTGGCGGGGGCGTTCCTGGCGATCGCTCTGGTGCTGATCTCCCGGATCGTGTTTGCGCGGAACGTTGGCGACCGCGAGCGGGCGGAGATGGATGTGCAGCGCTCGCGCTCGTTTCTCGATTCGGTGATTGAACAGATCCCCCACATGGTGTTCATCAAGGACGCCATCGACCTGCGCTTCGTTCGCATCAACCGATCGGGTGAGGACCTGCTCGGGTACTCGCGCGAGGAGCTGATCGGCAAGAACGATTTCGACTTCTGGCCCGAGAGCGAAGCCCGCTTCTTCGTGGACAAGGACCGCGAGGTCCTGCGGCGCGGTACGGTCCTCGACATTCCTCAGGAGACCATCCACACGCGCCACAAGGGCGCGCGCATCCTGCACACCAAGAAGGTTCCGGTGCTGGACGCGGAAGGACGTCCGCAATTCCTGCTCGGGGTCTCTGACGACATCACCGAGCAGCGGCAGGCCGCCGAAGCGCTGCGGGCGGCCGAGACCCGGCTGCAGCAGGTGCTTGCCTTTTCCAGCACCGTCATCTACGCCGTCGACGTCCGTCCCGGGAAACTGATCCCCACGTTCGTAAGCGGCAATTTCGCGCGGCTGACGGGCCACGACGCGGCGGACGCCCTCGATCCCGGGTGGCTGGCCGAGCGATTCCACCCGGAGGAGCGCGACCGGTTGCTGTCGGAAACACCCGCGTTGCTCGCCCAGGACCGGTTCACGCGCGAATACCGGTTCCTGTTCCGCGACGGCACGTACCACTGGATGCGGGACGAAGCGCGCGTGCTGCGCAACGCGACCGGGGCGCCGGTCCAGATCCTCGGCGCCTGGCTCGACATCACCGAGCGGGTGCGAGCGGAGGAGGAGCTGCGCCGGGCACGGGCGGCGGCCGAGACGGCCAACCGCACCAAGTCGGACTTCCTGGCCAAAATGAGTCACGAGCTGCGGACGCCGCTGAACTCGATCATCGGCTTCTCGGAGATGCTCGCGGACGAAACCTTCGGGGCGCTGAACGAGAAGCAGCACCGCTACATCGAGAACGTCCTGACGTCCGGGCGGCTGCTGCTGCAGGTCATCAACGACATTCTCGACCTCTCCAAAGTCGAAGCCGGCCGCATGGAGCTCAGCCTCGCGCAGTTCGAGGTGGCCGAGGCGCTGGACGAGGTCCGGGCGCTCATGGAGTCACTCGCCGAGCGCAAGCACCATATTATGGAAGTGGACGTCGAGCCCGGCCTGCCGTCGATCGTCGCCGATCCCGCCAAGTTCCGCCAGATCGCGGTCAACCTGCTCAGCAACGCGATCAAGTTCACTCCCGACGGCGGCCGGATCCGGATCGCCGCGCGCCGCCCCCCCGGCGAGCCGATGATCGAGGTCGCGGTGACCGACACCGGCATCGGCATCGCCCCGGAGGACACGCGGCGCATTTTCCGGGAGTTCGAGCAGCTCGACTCCGAGTATGTCCGCGAGCAGCAGGGGACGGGATTGGGTCTCGCCCTCACGAAGAAGCTGGTCGAGCTGCACGGCGGCCGCATTCAGGTGGAAAGCGAGCTCGAGCGCGGCAGCACGTTCCGGTTCTACCTGCCGCTGCGTGCCCAGCCGAGTGCGCCACGGCCCGCTGCTCCCGAGCCGGCCGCCCTGGCCCAGCGCGGTCCGCTCATTCTGGTTGTCGAGGACGACCCGCGTGCCGGTGACCTCCTGGGTCACTTCCTCACCGAAGCGGGGTACCGCGTGGCGCACGCCGCGAGCGGGTCGCAGGCGGTGGCCCTCGCCAAGACGCTGAAACCCGACGCGATCACCCTCGACATTCTGCTCCCCGGAGAAGACGGCATGGCGATCCTGGGGCAGCTCAAGGGAGCCTCGGCCACGCGCGCGATCCCGGTCGTCGTCGTGAGCATCACCGACCATCGCGAGCTGGGAATCAGCCTGGGAGCGGTCGAGTGGCTCGTGAAACCGGTGCAGCGCGACGACTTCGTCACCGCCGTACGCCGCTCGATGGGCCCGATTCCGGCGGGCCACACTCCGACCGTGCTGGTGGTCGACGACGAGGCGCCGACCGTCGAGCTGCTCACCGAAGCCCTGAATCGCAACGGCCTGCGCGCGCTTTCCGCGACCGATGGCCGTACCGGCGTCGAGCTGGCGCTGGCGCATCGTCCCGACGTCATCGTGCTCGATCTCGTGATGCCGGGGATGACGGGATTTCAGGTCGTACGGCAGCTGCGCGACCACCCCGATGGGCGCAACATCCCGATCCTCGTATTCACGGGTAAGGAGCTGACGGCCGAAGACCGGGCGCAGCTCCTGGTCGGAGTGCAAGCGGTGGTCCGCAAGGACGGCGCGGCCGAGCTGCTGATGGAGCTGGCCCGGGTCTGCCCGGCGGCGAGGCAGCCTGCCGCTTGACGAGCGCGCCCGCGAAACGAATCCTGATTGTGGAGGATAACGCCCTGAATCTCGAGTTGGCGACGGAAGTGCTGGGCGCCCATGGCTACATCGTACTGCAGGCGCGTACCGCCGAGGAGGGGCTGCGGCTGGCCCGTTCCGATCGGCCCGATCTCATCCTGCTGGATGTGCGTCTTCCGGGGATGGACGGGCTGGCAGCAGTACGGGACCTGAAGGAGGATGCGCGAACGAGTGCCATTCCGACCGTCGCGATGACGGCGCAGGCGATGACCGGTGACGAAGCCGAGGCCCGTCTCGCGGGATTCGACGCCTACGTGACCAAGCCGATCGACACGCGGACGCTGCCGCGCCTGCTCGCGCCGCGGCTGTGACCGAACCCGCCCTGCGGCGCCGCGAGTTGGTGACCGGCCGCGTCCTGGTCGTCGACGACCAGGACCCCAACCGCCTGCTGTTGCGCGATCTGCTGGAAGCGCAGGGCCACGAGGTGATCGAGGCCATAGATGGCTCCGAGGCGTTGCAGCAGGTGGCGACGACATCCCCCGACGTCGTGCTGCTGGACATCGGCATGCCGGGAATGGACGGCTTCGAGGTGTGCCGCCGCATCAAGGCCGAGCCGTCTACCGCCTCCATCCCCGTCCTGCTCGTGACGGCGCTGAGCCAGCGCGACCAGCGGCTGCTCGGCATGGCTGCCGGCGCGAACGATTACATCACCAAGCCAATCGACAAGAGCGACTTGACCCTGCGCGTGCGCAACGCCGTGCGCATGCACCAGCTGTACGTCGAAGTGGAGCAGCAATACCGCCGGCTGGAGCGGCTCGAGCTGCTGCGCGACAGCCTGGTGCATATGATCGTGCACGACCTGCGATCCCCGCTCGCCGGCATCCGCGCCTACCTCGATCTCCTCAAGCTCGACGGCGCCGGCCGGCTCGATCGCGACATGACCCAGTCGATCGACGAGGCTCGCAAGGTCGCCGTCGAGATGACCGAGATGGTCAGCGATCTGCTCGACGTGAGCCGCCTCGAAGCCGGGAAAATGCCGCTCGAGCTGGCGCTCACCGATCTCGGGATCGTCGCGACCGATGCCGTCACCGGCATCGGGGCGGCGGCCCGGCGCGTGTCGTTGCAGCTCGAGCAGGGTCCCGAGCGGCTGCGGGCGATGATCGATCCGAGCGTGATCCGCCGCGTGATCGCGAACCTCGTCGGCAACGCCATCAAGTTTACTCCGGCCTCCGGCCGCATTCGCGTTGCGGTGCAAGGCGGCGACGGCGGAGTGCGCGTGTCCATCAGCGACACCGGGCCCGGCATCGCGCAGCAGTTCCATGAGAAGATCTTCGAGAAATTCGGGCAGGTCGAAGCGGCCCGGCAGGGCACCAAGCACTCGAGCGGACTTGGGCTCACCTTCTGCAAGTTCGCCGTCGAGGCCCACGGGGGGACGATCGGCGTGGAGAGTGTGGTGGGGCAGGGCAGCACGTTTTGGTTCGTCGTGCCGCTGCAGGGCCCCGCGCCCGCCACAGCGCCTCCCGCTCAGAAGCCCGCGTGAACGTCCTCATCGCGGAGGACGATGCCGTCGGCCGGCTGACACTGCAGGCCATGCTCACCGCCGGCGGATACCAGGTCACCGCGGCGAACGATGGGCAGGAGGCACTCGACGCGTGGCGGATCACCGCGGCTCGGGTCGTGATCTCCGACTGGATGATGCCGGAGATGGACGGCCTGGAATTGTGCCGCCAGATTCGCATAGACCGCTCGCCGTTGTACACGTATTTCATTCTGCTGACGGGCCGCAGCGGGAAAGAGAGTTTCCTCACCGCGATGGAATCGGGGGTCGACGATTTCATCACGAAACCCGTCGATCCCGACGAGCTGAAGGCCCGGCTCGGCGTGGCGCAACGGATCCTCGGGATGCGGCAGCGCATCGACGCGCTCGAGGGCCTGCTGCCGATCTGCAGCTACTGCAAGCGCATTCGCAACGAGACGGATCAGTGGAGCGAGCTGGAAGGGTACATCGAGACGCGATCGAAGGCCGAGTTCAGCCACGGCATCTGCCCTGAATGCTACCGCACGAAGGTCGAGCCCAACATCACTTAGCCCGAGTTACCGCCTCGCTGTGAAAGGCGTCGAGCAGGCCTGATCGATCGGCGTATTCGGGCCGGCGGCGGGCTCGTTCACTCGCTTCGTTCTTGAGGAAGCTCTGGTAGGCCGCCCGTGCCCCGCGTGCGTTCCGTTGTGCTTCGAGCGCTCTGGCGCGCAGGATGTCGGCGAACAGGTGAGTCGGGACTTCACGGCGGATCGTATCTGCCTGGGCCAGGGCCCCACCCGCATCCCCTCCCGCGAGCTTCAGGAGGCCCACGTCGAAATGCGCGTCGAGCGACAGCGCCGGCAGCTGTTGGTAGGCGCCGAGCGCCATGGGCAGGAAGAATTGTACGCTGTCGGACTTGCCCGCTTCGTCGAGGCGCATTACGCGGTCGAAGAGTCGCTGCGCGCGCTCTTCGGGGGACATCTGGCTGATGTCGGGGGCGGCGACGCCGCCCGTAGTTCCCCCGCCGGCGAACGGCGCGGCCGGCGCGGCTGGCGTGTCCGACGCGACGGGTCCCGACGCTGCGCCACTGCCGCGCATCACCAGCACGCCGATCAGCGCGCCCACCGCCAGGCCCGTGATGCCCCACGGCAGGCCGACGCGCCATCCGGTCGCCGGGGCGGAAGTGCTGGCGCCGCACTTGTGACAGTACCGCGCACCGTCGGAAAGCGTCGCACCGCATGCATGACAGGTCATGGTGCGGGCAATCTAACTGGCTGGCAGGATGACACGAGACAGCGTAGCGTATGCGACATGCCTGAGGTGTTTCCCGGACAGGACCGCACTCGCCACATGGGTGAGCTGAAGCGCGGGCAGAGCCGCTGGAACGTGTACCTCGAGTTCCAGCCGGACGCCGAGCTGGAGGCGGTGCGCGGCCGCATGCACTTCGTGGGGGACGGACAGCACAAGACGACGGGGTGGGTGTTTCTTGAGCGGCAGGAGAAGGACATCCTCGAGCGGTTCGGGGAATTTTCGGCGGTCGAGCTGGTACAGTTCGTGGAGGCGATTCCCGGCTGATCTGACTGTCGCAACAATTGTGCAAATGTTGCACGTTTTCAACTGCAGTTCTGCGGTTTTCAACATCTCTCCAAGCCCAAACCAGTTCTTTTCTGCAATTGGCGCAGGTTTTGCTTGACGCATCTCAGGGTGCCAGGCTACCTTGCGCCATGCCAGAAACTATGGCGATCGCGTTTGAGAAAGCCCGTCGCACCGAGCCCGGAGGCGGGCTTTCGTCGTTTGACCACCCGTTCACGCCGACCGACAAAGGGAGATAACGAGCACATGACCGCGACGTTGGAGCCGACCAGAAGCGAGGCGAAGGGAGCAAGCAAGCCGTCGCCTGCTGAAGTGATCCGCCGCGCCCGCGAGGCCGGCGTGCAGGTGGTAGACGTGAAGTTCTGCGATCTTCCGGGCACGTGGCAGCATTTCTCCTTGCCGTTGAAGGAGCTGAGCGAGGACGTCTTCAGCGAAGGGCTGGGCTTCGACGGGTCGTCGATCCGCGGCTTCCAGGCGATCAACGAGAGCGACATGCTGCTCTATCCCGATCCCGCGAGTGCCTTCGTGGACCCGTGCCTGCAGGTCCCGACGCTCTCCCTCACGTGTGACATCGGCGACCCGATCACCGGCGAGCGTTATACGCGCGACCCGCGTTACGTCGCGCAAAAGGCGGAGCAGTATCTCGTCAAGAGCGCGATCGCGACCACCGCATACTTCGGGCCGGAAGCCGAGTTCTACATCTTCAACTCGGCGCGCTTCGACCAGAACGCACACGAGGGCTACTATCACCTCGACTCCGTCGAGGGCATCTGGAACTCGGGGGCGAACGGCACGCCCAACCTGGGGCACCGCCCGCGGCACAAGGAGGGGTACTTCCCCGTGCCGCCCGTGGACAAGCTGCAGGACCTGCGCTCGCGCATCATGCTGGCGCTGATCTCCGCCGGGATCGACGTCGAAGTGCACCACCACGAGGTGGGGACGGCGGGCCAGACCGAAATCGACATGCGCTTCACCACGCTGACGCGCATGGCCGACCAGGTGATGATGTACAAGTACATCGTGAAGAACGTGTGCGCGCAGTACGGCTACACAGCGACGTTCATGCCGAAGCCGATGTTCGGCGATAACGGCTCGGGCATGCACGTGCACATGAGCTTGTGGAACGACAAGACGAACCTGTTCTACGACCCCAAGGGCTACGCGCTGCTGTCCGATCCGGCGCGCTGGTACATCGGCGGGCTCATCAAGCACGCGGCGGCGCTGCTCGCCTTCGCGGCCCCGACGACCAACAGCTACCGGCGGCTGGTGCCGGGATATGAGGCGCCGATCAACCTCATCTACTCGCAGCGCAACCGCTCGGCGATCTGCCGCATCCCGATGTACTCGAAGTCCGCGAAGTCGAAACGCATCGAGTTCCGGGCGCCTGATCCCTCCGCCAACCCGTACCTGACCTTCGCGGCGCTCCTGATGGCGGGGCTGGACGGGCTGCGCAACAAGATCGAGCCGCCCAAGCCGATGGACGTGGATCTGTACGATCTCGAGCCGGCGGAGCGCAAGCACGTCAAGAACACGCCGGGAAGCTTGCCTGAGTCGCTGGCGGCGCTCGAGGCCGACCATGCATTCATGCTCGAGGGCGGCGTGTTCACGCAGGACCTGATCGACACGTGGCTCGCCTACAAGCGTGCGAAAGAGATCGATCCGGTCGCGCTGCGGCCGCATCCGTACGAGTTCTTCCTGTATTACGACTGCTGAGCAGCAGGTTGTGAAGGTTGGTGGAGGATGGTGGAGGGCGCGACGGTTCACCTCCACCAACCTCCACGCTCTTCCACAACCTCCACCATCCTCCCGTGACTCCCACCGCCACCTCCAAGCGCGACATCCTCGCCCTCGCTAAAGACCAGGGCGTCGCCTTTCTCCGGCTCCAGTTCACCGACATCTTGGGGATCAACAAGAACGTCGAAGTCCCCGCCAGCCAGTTCGAGAAGGCGCTGGACGGGGACATCATGTTCGACGGCAGCTCGATCGAGGGGTTCGTGCGCATCGAGGAGTCGGACATGGTGCTGAAGCCCGACCTCGACACCTTCCGCGTGTTGCCCTACGAGGACGAAGGGGGGAAGGTCGCCCGCGTCATCTGCGACATCTACAATCCCGACGGCTCGGCGTTCGCCGGTTGCACGCGCGCCGCGTTGCAGCGCCAGATCGACCGGGCGCGGAAGCTGGGATACGAGCTGATGGCCGGGGTGGAAGCGGAGTTCTTCATCTTCCAGCTCGACGCGCGCGGCCGGGCGACGGTGGAGACGCACGACGAGGGCGGGTACTTCGACCTCACGCCGGTGGATCGCGCCGAAGAGATCCGCCGCCTGATCATCCGGGACCTGGTTTCGATGGGTTTCGAGGTCGAGGCGGGGCACCACGAGGTGGCGCCGGGACAACACGAGATCGATTTCCGTTATGCCACGGCGTTGGAGACGGCCGACAACCTGGCGACGTTCCGCTTCGTGGTGCGCGACGTGGCGTTCCGCCACGGCTTCCTCGCCACCTTCATGCCGAAGCCGATCTTCGGGCAGAACGGCTCCGGGATGCATACGCACCAATCGCTGTTCGCCAACGGCAAGAACGCGTTCCACGACCCCAAGGGGAAGTGGGAGCTGTCGGCGGTGGCGCTGTCGTACATCGCGGGGCTGCTGGAGCACGCTCGCGGGTTCTGCGCCGTCACCAACCCCCTCGTCAACAGCTACAAGCGCCTCGTGCCGGGATACGAGGCGCCGGTGAACGTCGCCTGGTCGATGCGCAATCGCTCACCGCTGGTGCGGATCCCCGACAAGCGCGGCACCGGGACCCGCTGCGAGCTGCGTATGCCCGACCCGTCGGCCAACCCGTATCTCGCGCTCGCGGTGCAGCTGGCCGCGGGACTCGACGGCCTCGAGCGCAAGCTGGTGCCGACCGATCCCGTCGACAAGAACATTTTCGAGATGAGTTTCCGCGAGCGGCGGCGCTACCGGATCGACGAGCTGCCGAGGGACTTGCACGAGGCGTTGGAATGTCTCGAGAAGTCGCCGGTGAT
>DATLVL010000131.1:0-3403 GCA_035577525.1 Gemmatimonadales bacterium
GATCTTCAGCTGGCGCGTTCTCACGCGCTCGTACTTCGAGCAGCACGTATTCACCGCCGACGCGTTCTGGAGCCGGGCGAACCGGGTCGTCCCGATCGCCGTGCTCCTCATCGCGTACCGCGCCGCATTCTTCTACGGCACGTGCCGCTGGATCGCCTGGAGCCTCTGGGCGCACGTCGTTCACCACTACCCCTACGACATCTCGTGGGGCGGTCCGCACTGGGTGAACGCGGCGCACTCGCCGCCCCTGACCTGGCCTCAGCTCCTGGGAATCGGCGCGATCATCGGCGCCGGGCTGGCGATCGTCTTCACGTCGCGGCTCGAGTTCGGCAAGAAGAGCTGGGCCGCGATCCGATCGAAGACCTGACGGTCCTCGGCAGGCGTCAAGAGAGCGGGTCGACGCGCAGCGCCCGGCGGTGGAGAACGCCGCCTCCGGCCAGCAGCAGGAGGATCACGCCGCCGAGGACGACGCCGGCCCACCAGAGCCCGGTTGGCGTAGCCGCCGTGCTTGCAGCGGCTACTCCGAGCGACTCGGCCAGCGGTTCGATCGTCAGCGGTGACGGGAAGCCGGGGAGGAAGGCCGTCGACTCCGCCGGCTTGGTCGCGCCGAGTAGGTGGCGGCTGAGGGAAGCGCTGACGATTCGCTTCGCGCCGACGTATCCGTCCGCCAACCTGGGCTCGCCGAGGCTGTCGATGCGGACGAACGAGCCCGTGTGCGGCGCGTCGATGATGTAGCCGTCGTCGACGTAGATCCCGACGTGGCCGGGCGACTTGCGCGTGCCGTCCGAGCCGACGAAGAACACGAGGTCGCCCGGCTGGAGCCGGTCCGGCGCAACCCAGACGGCGTCGGGTGAGTACCACTGCGACGCCGCATAGTGCGGCAGCGGGACGCCGAGCTTCCCGAACACGTACTTGACGAGGCCCGAGCAGTCGAAGCCCATCGCCGGGCTCGCGCCGCCCCACTGATAGGGGACGCCGAGGTACTTCAGCGCAATCGAGACGACGGGATTGTCGCGCGCGACGTGGGTGAAGCTGTCGACCGTGAGCGGGTAGGGCGACGCCGGGAAGTCCGGGGTCGGTCTCCCAGCCTGTTGCCCGGGCTTTCCCGCGTCACTTGTCGTTCCCGCCTGAGCCGAACGAGCTGAACCGTTCGCCTGCGCCGTCGGTGACTTCGGGACCGATCGTGCCGAAGCGCCGAACGCCACGACGACGGCTGTGCCTGCCGGCAGCGAGTCGTGGGCCTGGAGGAGACGGAGTACGAGGGGAGCCGTCACGCGCCCGAGGGTCGCGCCGAGCGTGAGCTGTCCCCAGCCGTCGACGAGCACCGTCTGCCCGGCGGTGACGGTGACGGCCGCCCCGTTGATCGCGAGCCCCGTTGCGCTTCCCCTGCCGTCCGTCGCCTGGACGCTGGTCGCGGTGACGACGCCGTCGAACAGTGAGACCGAGCTGAGCGAGACCGCTCCGGACCTGCAGGTCGATCCGCTCACGCCCGCGGACTCGAAGGTCAGAACGGAACCGTACGCAGACGGTCCCAGGTTGGACGCCGGCGTCCCGAACGCGATTACGCGCTGCGACGGCAATACGAGGGCGGCCGCGCCGGCGCCGACACATGCGGCGGGCAGCGAGGAGGACGCAAGCGGGGCGAACGACGGTGCGGCGGTCGTCGCGGTGGTAGTGGTGGGCGCCGTCGTCGTGGTGCTCGTCGTCGTCGCGGTGTCGTCTGCACGCGCCGACGCGACCGCGACGGCGGCGCCGACCAGGGCCAGAAGCACGAGCCATGCGACACGCCGCATCACGAAAGTGTGACGTAGTTTCCCGCCGGCGGCACCCCGGAACGTGTGGGCCGCTCCAACCTTTTGATTACCGCCCTCGAGCGACTCCGCGTCGGCAACGAGGACGAGAACGCCGGCGCGCCCCGTTCCTGGCGTGACGCCCGACGCGCTGCGCGGCCATGGTGGTGGCGTTGCTCGGTACCACGGGTATCGCCAGCGCCGCCCCCTCCGGCGCGCAGCCGTACACGTGCACCGGTGGTGACATCCCCTCGGGGAACTACGCCAGCATCACGGTCACGGGCTTCTGCGACGTGGTGCCTGATGCCGTGATCAGCGTCGTCGGCAACCTGAACGTCGCCGACGGAGCATTCTTCGACGCGCAGAGCGCGCCGTCCACGATCACGATCGGCCACAACGTCACCGCTGGCGCGGGCTCGGTGCTCGGCCTGGGCTGCCAGCCGTTCGGCTACGTCCCTCATGCGGCACACCCGTGCACCGTGGAGGAGGACGGCCACTCCGTCATCACCATCGACGGAAACGTCACCGCCGCCGATGCGGACACAACCCTGTTGAACGGAATCACGGTCGCCCGGAACGTCACGCTGACCGGCGGCGGCGGCGACATCCCCTGGGCCTTGAAGAACAACACGGTCGGCGGCAACTTCACGGTCAGCGACGTCATGCCCGAATGGCTCGGAGTGCTGTTCAGTCATATCGGCGGCAACCTGACGCTGACGAACATCACGGCGACCGACCCGGAGGACGACGGCAACGCCGCGGTCAGCGTCGTCGTCAACACGATCGGGAAAAACCTCAACTGCGAGAACCTCGGCCCGCGCTTGACCGGAGGGGCCATCCCCGGCGAGTTCAACATCGTCGGTCACAACACGACCGGTCAATGCGTAGGTCTCTTGAGCGGCTTCTAGTCGCTTACTTCCTTCGCACCCCGTCTGTCTGCCACCGGCGCTCCAGCGGGTGGCAGACGGGCGCGGGTGGCGCAAGCCACTGCGGGTAGGGCTACTTCCAGAGCTGCGGAGGCCGGTCGCCGAACGCTTGGATCGATTGAACGCGACCGTTTCGGTCGAGCGTGACGATCCAGCCGCCGCGCTTCTGATCAGAGGGCCAGTGGCCGTCCCGGGTCTTCACAAAGGGCCAGCGTTCCCGGAACGTGATGCGAGCGATGCCTTTGCTCTTCTCGAAGAGCATGACGCACCCTCCCGGAACCGTTCTGCCCGACCGGCCGCGGGGGATGGCGCAGCGAACGGCCGGGTTTGTGAAGTCGGGGAAGATCTCGAACAGAGGATTGGCGCTCTTCGCGTGGTCGATCGCGGCGAGCTGCGAGGCCGAGGTCGTCGAGAAGCCCTGCAAATCCTTCGGATCAGACAGGCTGAAGTCAAGCCAGGCGTAGGAGAAGCCGCGGCACGGTCCAAAGGAGCATTGCGGCTTGAAATGCCCCTGCATGGTGACCACCGCTTCGCGCGTACCGCCCGCGTCCTGGACGGTCTCGATCCGCAGCAGCTTCGGGTGTCCGTCGCCCAGGAGCTGCTTGGCCTCCTGACGCGCGACCTGCTGGACGGACCCACCGCAGCCCGCGACCATCCCCCCGCCAATGACCAGCACGCACGCGAGGA
>DATLVL010000132.1:0-14663 GCA_035577525.1 Gemmatimonadales bacterium
CGCCAGAGAGCCGGCAGGTGTGCTCCGACTGCGGCGAGTCGTTCGCCGAAACGGACGCCCGCGTGCGCTGCGAGTGCGGCGGCCTGCTCGAGCTCCGGCACGCCCCTCCCGCGTCCGGTGTGGACGGTGCCGCGCTACGCACGCTGTTCGATGCACGCGCCGGCGCGGGACGCGGGCCGTTCGCCTCCGGCGTGTGGCGCTTCCGCGAGATGGTGCTCCCCACCGCGGCCGATGTCCTCACATATCCCGAAGGAAACACGCCCCTGCTCCAGCGTCCGACGGTATCGGCGTACGTCGGCGCGGCCGAGTTGCTGCTCAAGCACGAAGGCCACAATCCCACCGGGTCGTTCAAGGACCGCGGCATGACCGTGGGAGTCACCCAGGCCCGGCGCATCCATGCCACCGCCGTCGCGTGCGCCTCGACCGGGAACACCGCGGCCGCGCTCGGCGCCTACGCGGCGCTCGCCGGGCTCCCGGCCCTCGTGTTTGTCCCCCGAGGACTGGTCGCCATCGGCAAGCTCGCGCAGATCCTGGCCTACGGCGCCCGGACGCTTCTGGTGCGCGGCGACTTCGACGCCTGCCTGGCGCTGGCGCGGGAGGCTGGCGAACGGCTCGGGATCTACATCCTCAACTCGATCAATCCGTTTCGCCTCGAGGGCCAGAAGACGATCGTGCTCGAGCTGCTGCAGCAGCTCGATTGGGACCCGCCCGATTGGATCGTGGTGCCGGCCGGCAATCTCGGCAACACGGCCGCG
The DNA here is from genome assembly GCA_035577525.1 of Gemmatimonadales bacterium. GTDB lineage: Bacteria > Gemmatimonadota > Gemmatimonadetes > Gemmatimonadales > GWC2-71-9 > DASTHG01. The sequence goes on from DATLVL010000132.1 coordinate 756, forward strand.
TTCGGGAAAGCGCTCGGCGAAGCTCGCGACTGTGGCCTGATCACCAGGCTGCCGCGCCTGGCGGCCGTGCAGGCAGCCGGCGCGGCGCCGTTCGCCCTGAGCTTTCGCGACGGGTTCGCACGGCGCTACACGGTGCAGCCCGAAACCGTGGCGAGCGCGATCCAGATCGGGAATCCGGCGTCCTACGAGCGGGCAGTCCGCGCAATCCGGGACACCAACGGCGTGGTCACGACGGTCACGGACGACGAGATCCTTGAGGCCAAAGCGGTGGTCGACGCGTCCGGCGCGGGCTGCGAGCCGGCGAGCGCGGCGAGCGTGAGCGGAACACGACGCTTGGTTCGGGAGGGCCTCATTCGAGCCAGCGACCGTGTCGTGGCGGTCCTCACGGGACACATCCTCAAGGACCCGGGGGTCGTGACCCAGTACCACCAGGAGACTGAACCGCCGCCGAAGCGCGCCAACCGGCCGATCGAGATCGAGCCGCGACTGGCTGAAGTGGAGCGGGTTCTGAGCGCGGAGCCGCACGCCTGATCAGTTCCGAGGCCGGCCTATCCGGCCTGCCCCGCATCGGCAGGCTCGGCGCACTGCTCGTCGAGGCGCATTACAATCTCGACGCGCAACGCTTCCTCGCCACGCGAGCCCGGACGCCCCTGGACTACGAGCTGAAGCTCTAAGCGACCCACGCCTACACGCCAGGCCCCCGCCCGGTTCGGCGAAGACCTGGCGCGTGGTGTACTGGCGTGCTCAGTAGCTGAACCGCAACGACACTCCCATCGTGCGCGGCTGATTGGTCAGATAGCCGACGCGCGCGAGCGTGCCACGCTCGCGATCGAGCGCCAGGAAAGCGCGGGTATCGGTCAGGTTGGTCGCATACACTGCGGCCTCCCACCGCGCGCGCGACAGGCCGACGCGCAGGTTGACGAGGCTGTACCCGGGCAGCAGCGGGTCGAACGTGAAGGTGGATTGGGTCAACGGTCCACCAACCGTGTGCGGCAACGCCAGCATGTTGACGGTGCCCGCACCCGGCGCCTCGTCGTCGATCAGGGTGTAATGCGAGCCGCTATACTGGTAGCTGCCGCTGATGAACGCCCGCGACCCCGCCGTCACGAACCAGCCGTAGGTGGCGGCGCCGCTCAGCTGGACCTGCGGGACACTGGGCAGCCGGTTCCCGTCCTTGATCCCCGAGATGATGTTCCCCGCGCCGTCCTTGAGGCTGGAGCGCAGCTTGCCGTTATTGAGCGCGGCCGACAGCGAGAGATCCCAATGCTCGCCGGGAGCGAGCGTCACTTCCGCCTCGACACCCTGGCTGCGCGCCTTGGGCGCGTTCAGAATGAGCCGCGACGTGCAGGAGCCGGCCGTGACGGTCAGCTGCAGATCGGTGACCTCCATGTCGAACGCGGACAGGCTGACCGTCGACCGGCCGCTCTGCGCCTTCACCCCCGCCTCGTAGTTCCAGACTTTCTCGTCCTTCCACGAGTCGTGGCCGCTGAAGATAGTCAGGTCCTGCGGCGTGCACACCGGAACGTTGAGGGGATCGTTGATTCCACCCAGCCGGAATCCGCGCGCCGCCTGCGCGTTGACGATGACCGCGTCGGACACCTTGTAGCTGGCGATGAAGCGTGGCGCCACACCATGCGCCGCGGTCTTGCCGGGCTGCGACACGAGGGACGTGCCGTTGTTGTTGTTGCCGAAGAAGCCGTCGAAGATCTGATCGCGCTGCTCGTTGAAGTCGTAATAGCGAATCCCGGCCGTCAGATCGAGCCGTTCGCCCACCGGCACCGTCGCCTCACCGAAGGCCGCGGTCTGCCGCAGATAGTAGTGCAGGTCGGACCAGAACAGATGATCCTTGGGCGCCCGGAGCCCCTTGGTAAAGCCATAGGGGGCGTTGAAGATCGGCGCGGCCAGCGTATCGAATCCCGCGATCAACAGGTCCTGGCCATAGTGCCGGTGATTGCCGGCGTAAAATCCGCCCAGCACCCAGCGCAAGCGGCCGCGCCCGCCGGAGAGGCGCAGCTCTTGTGTGGCGACATTGGTCTTGGTGGCGTCGTTGAGCCCGGCGTTGATGCTGTAGATGTTCTCCGGCAGCCCGATACTGCCGCCCAGGATGCTGGCACTCAACGCCGTGCCGTCGCGCACGACGAGCACGTTGCGGTGCGTCCAGGCGCTGATCGAGGTCAGGCTGACTCCGCCGAAGTCGTAGCGCACGTTCAGGTCGGCGAGCAGAAAGTCATCGGTGAACGGCTCCGGCATCTGCGTGAACAGACGGCGCCCGCCCAACGTCACGGCCGGGCGTGACGTCGTGTAGGGGTTGGCCAGAATGTTGAACGAATCGATGCGGTTCCAGCCGTTCATATCCAGCCGCTGGAACGCGAGGCCCGGCGTAATGGTGAGGCGCCCACTGGGGCTGAGGCGGAACGCCGCCCGGGCACCGCTGCGCGACCCGCCGTTCACATTCCGGTCGACGCGGAGACTGGGCTGCACGGCGCTCATGTAGCCGCCCAGCTGGTTGCTGTACCCCACCACACGCACAGCCGCCTTGTCGCCGAGCGGCTGGTTGAAGCCGAGCTTGGCAGTGCTCCCCGGGGCGCCGCCATCGATCCAGCTGGCCCCCGTCTCGACGAAGTTGTCCCGGACGTGCAGCTCCGGCTGGTTCGAGATGTAGCGTACCGTTCCCCCCAGCGACCCTGCGCCGAACAACGTGCCCTGGGGACCGCGCAGCACTTCTACGCGGGAGATGTCGAAGAAATCCAGGTCCGGGGTGAACAGCGAGAGCGAGATCGGAACATCGTCGAGATAGGCCCCCACCTCTTCCTTCACGCCCGGCTGGTCGCGCGCGATCTGACCCGAGGAGACGCCGCGCATCGCGACCTGGCTCTGGCCCGGTCCCAGGTTCTGCACGCTGAAGTCGGCCACGTTGGCGGCGATGGCTTCGATGTTGTCCGCGCCGCGGATCCGCAGCGCCTCCTGGGTCGGGGCGGCGATGGAAAACGGCACCTTGGCGAGCTCCTGCTCGCGCAGCATGGCCGTTACCGTGATCGCCTCGAGGGTCAGCGGTTGGAGATCGAAATCGAGGGTCGTCGCGGCGGTCGCGGACACCTGCACATCCCGGTTGGACAGCGTGCGCAGCCCGGGGAAGGACGCGGCGACGGCGTAGGCCCCCGGTGCGAGGCTCGCGATGCGGTATGTGCCGTCGGCGGCCGACGTGGCGCGGGCGACGGCGCCCGTCGCCTGATTCGTCGCCGTGACGCGGGCACCGGACGCGGCGATGCCGCGGACGCGCACGATGCCCGCGATGGTCCCGCCGGGGACCTGCGCGGCGGCCGAGGCCGCACCCAACAAGCCCAAGACGACAACAGATGCGAACACGCGAGGCGCCATGAACCTCTCCTGGTGGTGTCGATCCGGGATATGAAACGGGGACTGAGGGTCACAGACTCCATCCGTCAATGGATCATGTGACCATCAGCCCCCCAAAGGAGCGTAAGGATGATACCGGCATCCGGAGAATGCGCAAGTCCGCTTGTTCCCCTTTTGCTCCGACAGAAGAAAATGCGTATACTTCCCTTTCATACCGACAGGAGTTGATTGGACATGGCTGACGCGATCGCCGTCATGCCGGGAACCCTGGACGCGCTCGTGCTCAAGGCCCTGTCGCTCGAGCCGCTGCATGGCTGGGGCATCAGCGACCGGATTCGCCAGCTCTCGCGCGATGCCTTCCGGATCGGGCAAGGCTCACTCTACCCCGCCCTGCATCGCTATGAGCGGAACGGCTGGGTGACGTCCTACTGGCGGACGACCGAAAACAATCGTCTGGCGCGCTACTACGAGTTGACGCCGGCGGGACGCCGGACCCTGAACGCGGAGATCGCGCGCTGGCGCGCCTACCGGGGTGCCATGGACCGCGTCATCGAAGCGGCCTAGGCGGAGCGGGGCCTATTTGGCGTAGATCTTACTCTGATTCGCGAGGATCTTCTTCTGGTTCTTGATGATCGCCTTCTGGTTCCGGATGATCTTCTCTTCGTTGTCGAGGATCCGCAGCAACCGACGCTGGTTGTGAATGATCCGCTTCTGGTTGGCGATGATCCGTTCCTGGTTCAGCTTCGACGCCTGCGCCATTCCCGACTCCTCGTGGGGGTCCGTGTGTGGCCTGATCCCGCGCCGCCACACGATACGTAGCCTCCCGAGGTCTCGCAATCTCACGTACGCAAATCTACGGGTCCAGTCGGGCCCAGTACGCCCACCCGCCGGTGTACTCCGTGACCGCGAACACCAGCTCGTTCGGGCCGCGCTTCAAGGGCAGATAGAGCACGTTCCCCACCCGATCCAACGCGGAGAAGCCGAGGTCGGGCGAGCGCAGCCGCGAGGCGTTGATGCCGAAGAAGAGCGGCTGTCCATTCAGATACACGACGGCGCCGTCCGAGTAGCCGAAGAACATGCGGCGCAGCCCTGCCCGATCGGACTGGATACTGGCGCGTGCGAGCACCACCTTCGCGCCCGACACCCGGTTCGCCATGATGCTGTCGACCAGCGGCTCGCCGGTCGTCCGGTCGAGGGGAATCGTGGAGTTTGGCGTGCGACGGTAGCGGTTCACCAGCACGAACCCCTGGTCCTCCACGTGGACACGGTCCCAGCGGAGCGTATCGAGCCGTGGCAGCGTCCCCGGGGTGAGCGCCGCCGCGTCGATGACAGGCGACAGGTCCCAATCGGTGATCGTGCCGGTCGGAAGAGGTGGCGCGGGAGCAACCGGCGCGGCTGGGCGAGCCGTGTAGCGGATGTTCGAGTAGTAGGCCCCGCGGCCAAAGAATCCCGTCCATACCCCTACCGACGTCCCCGCAACGCCCGCGAGTCGCGGCACCACGAGAACGGGCGTCGTGTCTTCGTTCAGGTAGAGCGTAGCCGTCACACCAGCGATTTCGATGCGGACGTGCAGCCACTGGTCGAACGCCAGCGGCACCGCGGCGTTCGCCCCCGCGCCGTGATAGATCTGCCACGCCGCGGCGACGCCGTTCAGCGCCGGCGCGTATTGCACCGATTCCATCGTCCCGCTCTGGCCCGGCCGGAAAAAGATGACCTCGGAGTTCTCGGCCGACGCGGCATGGAAGACGGCGCCCATGAAGTTCCCGCCCCGCGGCACCGCCATGTCATACTCGAGCGTCCCGTCGCGGAGCTCCACGCCGCTGGCCAGCGCTACGCCGCGATTGATGTACAGGCTCGGCCGGCCCTGGTAGTCGCCAAAGCGCAGCGAATCGGTCGCCGTCCACCGCTCCGGCGTCAGGGGAATCGTGTTGACCGCCGCAGCTGCCTGGCCCGCTCCCGTCACCTGTCGCAAGCCGCTGCCGTCGTCGTTCATCATCCAGATTTCTTCCCTGCCACTGCGATTGCTTTGAAACGCGATGCGCTTCCCGTCGGGGAACCATGCGGGGACCTCGTCGGCGATCGAGTCGCCGTGCGCGGCGAGCTTCAGCACCGCGCCCGTCGTCAGGTCCACGACCCAGATGTGCCCGAAATGTTGCGTGCTCACCTGCACCGCCAACCGCCGTCCGTCAGGTGACCATGCGGGCATTTGGGTCGAACCCTCGGCGCGATCGATATGCGTCACGACGTGGTTGTCCGAGCCGTCGGCGTTCACCACCCAGACTTGCAGGACGTGGCTCGAGTCCCCGTAGGTGTAGGCGATGCGACGACCGTCGGGAGACCAGGCGGCGTTCCACGCGGTGGTGCGCCCGCCGCCGGCAACCGGATGGACCCCGGAGCCGTCGGAATTGGCAACGGCGGTGACCGTAGCCGTCCACGATCCGGTGAGAAAGGCCACGCGCAAGCCGTCGGGTGAGAGCACGGGGCTCCGTCCCGGAACGCTCGCGAGCACCCGCCGTTCACCGCCGTTCACCGGCACGGCGCTGACACGCCCGCTGTCGGCTCCCGGGCCGGCGAACAGGATGCTCCTGCCGTCCCGGGAAAACCGCGGCGTCCCGGCGCCGGCCTGGGAGATCTGCCGCTCGCCGCTGCCGTCGACCCCGATGACGAACACGTTGTTCGTTCCGGTGCGGTCCGAGAGAAACGCGATGAGCGAGCCGTCGGGCGAGACATTGGGAAGCTCGCCGTGCGTCACGACCTGCTGCGCAGCGCAGGGCAGCGTGAACAGGGAGATGGCGAACGAGACGACGACGGAGCGGACCAGGCCGTGCGACTTCATCGAATACTCCGCGAAGGGAGGAGACGAAAAAACAACGGCTGCCGAGCGGCGCTGGGAAGCCGCACGCGACGAAGCGCTGCCGAAGGGCCTCGAACCACGCTGGCGCACGGTGAACGGGCGCTGAGAATGCTTCTCAAGTAGTCTTGACTCAGTGCTCTCGCGAGGTTTCCTTGGAGATCCGGCTCGTCTCCTTGTCGTGAAACACCCACAGGATCGGAAGATTGCGAAACCGCTTGATCGCCCCAGTCGGCGCGGCCCTGTTCCTCGCCGTCGGTCCATTGGCCGCCCAGGACCCGTTCGAAATCGTCGTCTACCCTGCCGCCACCCTCGCCCGCGGCGAGTGGGAGCTGGAAACACACCTCAACTACACTGCGCGGGGCACGACGACTTACGACGGAACCGTCGCGCCGACGCAGAACCAGACCCACCTCTCCTTCGAGCTGAGTCACGGCATCACATCCTGGTGGGAAGCGTCGGCGTACTTCTTAAGCGCCTACCGGCCGGGCCTGGGAGCGCAATTCGCCGGCTGGCGGCTGCGCTCCCGCGTGAGCGCGCCGGACCACTGGAACCTCCCGCTCGACCTGGGATTCTCAGCCGAGCTCGAGGCGCCGCGGCCGGCGTACGGCGGCGCGTCGCCCACGCTCGAGCTGACCCCGATTCTCGCGAAGCGATTCGGAGCGTTGCACCTGGGTGTGAATGCCAATCTCGAGCGCGACCTCGGCGCGGGCGAGGCCGGGGGCACGGAGCAGGAATGGGAATTCGAGCCTTCCGCGGTGGTCGCGTACCGGGTGTCCGCCGTCGCGACCGCACGGATCGAGTATCATGGCGCGTTCGGCGAGGAAGCGGGCCCGCTCGCCGCATCGACCCAGGTGCACCAGATCTTTCCCGGCGTCGAGCTCAACCTGGGGAAAGAGGCGACCCTCGGCCTGAGCGTCGGCTTCGGGACGACGTCCTTCGGGAACCGGCTTGTCTTCGCGTCGCGGCTGGAGCTCGACCTCTAGAGGCGCTTCTCGAACCAGTGATGGGCGTAGGGCTCGTCGTTGAACGCTTTCACTTCGCGATACCCGCAGGCCCGGTAGAGTGCCTGCGCCTCTTTCAGCGACTTGTTGGTCTCGAGACGCAGCACCGGGATGCGCCGCCGCCCGGCCAGCGCCTCGAGGCGCTCGAGGATGCGCTTCCCAATCCCCAGTCCCCGAGACGACTGCGCCACCCACATCCGTTTGACCTCGCCGAAGGTGCGATGGCACTTGAGCGCGCCGCATCCCACCGGCTCTCCATGCAGCGTCGCGAGCACGAAGTAGCCGCGCGGCGCCGTCAGCTCGTCCGCAGTGGCCGAGATCCCCCGCGTCGGATTGAACCCTGAGTCGAAGCGAACGGCCAGCTCAGCGAAATAGTGCTCGAGGCAGTAGCGGGCACCATGCGTTCGCGGATTGACGACCTCGAGGCGGACGGCGCTGGCGTGGAACAACCGTTCCACGGAACCCATCGCCGTGACGAGGGCCGAGCGCTGGGTGTCGCTGAGGGCGTCGAGCACCGATCGGGCCACCTGGTCCGAGAGCCGGTTCAGCACCGCCAGCTCTCGCCGCCCCGCCCGGGTCAGCGTCACCTCGCGTACGCGGGCATCCCTGGAAGATGGCGCGGTGCGGATTAATCGCTCGCGCTCCAGGCCGCGCAGCAGCCGGCTCATGTAGCCCGAATCCAGGTCGAGGCGTGCCCGCAGCTGGCGCACGTCGCAGCCCCGGGCCCCGATCTCGAACAGCAACCGCGACGCGCCGAGCGAGCGCGCCCGGCCGAGAAAATGGCTGTCGAGCGCCCCGACGCGCTGCGTGACCGTGCGATTGAAACTGCGGACTTGGGCGATCCCGTCCATTACCTGACATTAGTCAGATATCGACGGTGCGCAAGGCGACTGGGGTCAGCGCAAGCCGTACACGACGACCTGGTTGGAAAACGTGGGCAGGTACACGCGGCCGTTGGCGATCGTCGGAGACGCGAACTTCGCGTAATTGCCCACGCCATCACGCGCCGAGTTCTGCAGAGAGCTCCACAGCTGCCGGGTGATGTCGTTGGCGTCGAAGGCGCGCAGCACGCCCTGGCTCACGTCGTGTTCGGCGTCGCCGCTCACGGCATACGACGCCCAGACAATGGCGCTGCCGTCCGTGGAGCCGCTGGAGGAGACGGACAGCACGGCCCCGCTGTGCCCGGTCGGTCCGCCGTCGGTCATCATCAGCGCGGTCTGCCGGTCCAGCTGGTTGCGGCCGCGATCGAATGGAATGGCGTACAGCGGTGCGTTCTCCGGCCACAGATAGACGTATTCCTTCGCGCTCCCCTTGTAGTACGCGGGATGAAAATGCATTTCCCCGCTGGTCAGCTGGATGACCTGCTGCACCTGGTTGGCGCCGGGCTGGTAGCCGCCCATGTTGTCCTTGTCCAGGAGATAGACGGTCCCGTCCTTGGCGGCGGTGAAGAAATAGTTCGAGCCGGGAATCAGCAGTGCTCCCGCGGAGCCATAGTCCTGGTCGTTGTCGTTGAGAAACTGGTAGTCGGCAGGCGTAAACCAGCTCGCGACCTGCAACGTCGATCCCGACGGCATGAGCTTCAGCGCGCTTTCACCGCGGTTTGTGACACTCGTGGGATCGGCGGAGTCCCCGACGGTCCCGTTGCCCACCACGACATACAGGTTGCCGGCGCCGTCCGCGGCCATCCCGGTACCACTCTCCCACAGTCCGCCCGCGGATCCGTTGGGTGTGGCATTGTAGACGACACGCTGCTGCAGCGTGCCCCCATCGTAGCCCAGGATCCAGCCGTGATATGGTCCCCAGTCGCAGTGCGACGAGAACGTCACGTACACGACGCCGTTCAACAGCGTCAGTCCCTGCCGCTGGTCCTGCGTCTGCCCATTGAAGGTGATCACGTTGTTGACGCTGCCATCGCCCGACCCGGGAGTGGTGGCGGTGATCGGCGCCGGGCTGCCGGGCGCTTCGCTCCCGTCGCTGAGGCTGACGGCATGAAGATGCTGCACGAAGGCGTTGCCGTCCGTACTGCGCGCCACGACGTACAGAACCTGTCGCACCGAATCGATCACAGGCGTCCCCACGATACCGATGTTGTTGCTGAAGTCGGTGTACGTGCCGCCACACGCGCCGGTCATGTCCAGATTGCGCGGTGGTCGCATGCCGGGTGCGGTGATGTTCCTGACCCAGTACAGCGTGCCGTCGTCTCCGTCGAAGGCGTACAGCGTGTTGTCCACCGTGGCGACATACACCACGTTGTGGTCGCCGCCCTTGATGTGGACGCGGCCTACCACCAGCGGCTGCGCGAAGACCTGGTCATCCACGGCGAGCGTGAGCACCTTCCCGAAGTGCTGCACATTCACGTTGCTCGTCGTCAACGCCGTCTCGTGGTCGTTCCACCCGGCCCGGGAGTTGTCGTTGTGCTGCGTGAGCACGGAGACGGATTGGGGATTGCGCCCGCCGCTCGTCACGTCGCCCCCGCAGGCGGCGACGGCAACGACGGCAAGCACGAACGGCATTTGCTTTCTGGTCATCCCGAGCCTCGCCGCAGCTGCTGCTGCGCGCACATATAGCCCGGCGTCCCGGTAATCGAACCGCAAGGGTAGGCCCCTGCTCCGCAGTACGCCACGTTCGGCCAGGATCCGAAACGATAGAAGTCCCGCTCCGGATCGGCCGCGAACTGCCGGTCGGAAAACTGCTGTCCACCCACCAGCATCGTGTGGTCGAGGTTCCCGCCCGGGAAGAGAAACAGCTCCTGCAGGTCGCGCGGGGTGAGCAGCCGGCTCCAGACGCAGTCCTCAGGGTTCACAAGATACGGGAACAGCTGCGCTTTCACCGCTGCGACGACCTCGGGGAGCACGGCTCCTTCCCGGTTGAGCGCCAGATTCTTGAAAAACAGCGTCACGCGATCGAAAGGCTCGACGAGACCGAGCTGCCGCATCGCCGCGCCTTCGGGATAGATCTGGATGTAGCCCGGCTCGTAGTCGACGCCGTCGGCAGCGGGACGCAGTGTCGCCCGCTCGAATGCCGGCAGCGAGTCGACGGCGAAGATGAACCGGAATGCCGCCTCACTATCAGGGCCGGCTGTCCCTTCCTTCCATTGCGCGGGTCGCTGGAACAGCAGCGTGAGCTTGCCGCTCGATCCGAGAAACCGCTTCGACTCGACCTGTGCCGTGAACGCGTCATCCCCGATCACCCGCGCGGCGGTGAGCGGGTCGGTGGCGAGCACCAGGTGATCGAATGGCAGCTGGGCGGCATGCCCCGCCTGCGAGTAGCGCAGTTTGCCGATCTGCGGGTCCACCTGCTCCACGCGCGCGCCGAGCCGGATGTCGACGCCCAGCTCCTGATCGATGCGAGCCAGCTCCTCGGTCACGCGCCAGATGCCGTCCTTCACGAATCCGTAATAGCCGTCGAACACCGACCCCGAGTCCATGAGCGGCAGGGTGAACGCCGAAAAGGGATCCTTGAGCGAAACGGGACCGCTCTCGGTTACGGTCATCGCCATGTAGATCTTGGTGCGGTCCGCGGTGAAGTAATGGTCGAGCAGATCCCGGGCGCTCCCGGTAATCCAGAGCTTCACGAGCTTCTTGCCGAGGCGGTCGCGCGCGGCCGCGAGCGTCGGTGCCACGGCGTCGCGATAGCCGTGCTGCAGAAACGCCACGACCTTCGCTTCATCCTGGCGGAATCCGGCGACGTCGCCTTCTTCCCCCCAGTGCTCCCGAAACTCCCGCTCCAGCGCCTCGGGGTCGCGGTGGATCCAGACGCTGGCGTCGGGCCCGGGGAAGTAGACGCGCTTGGCGTGATCGGGAACGAACGTCTCGAGACGGCCGGCGAGCCCCGTCTCGCGCCAGATGAAGTCGGGCATCAGGCCGAGGACCGACGCCCCGACCGCGTATCGCTGTGATTGCCCCTGCACCGTGGCGACGTCGGAGATACAGGCGCCGCCGACGCGATCGGAGCGCTCGAGCAGCGTGACGCGGCAACCGGCTCGCTGCAGATAGTGCGCGGCGACGAGCCCGTTGATGCCAGCCCCGACCACGACGACCTGCTGCACGCCGGCTAGCCGCCGCTGCCGAACTGACGGGTGAACTTGATCTGCAACGACCGCGCGATCGGCCGGTTCCAGCGGGAGAACGTCATCGCGTTGTCGGCGGTATTGAGCACGACGAACAGCCCGGTCCCCGCGGTATTGAGCCAGCCGAACCGGATGTTCGCCGAGAAGACCGCGGCCTGGTTGTTGTACTGGACCAGCGACTGGACGAACATCCTGGGCGTGAAGAAGTATCCCACTCGCAGACCAACGAGCGACCGGACGAAGTGCCCCTGGTCCAAGTGGACGTTGTTGTAATCGAATTGCAGCGACGCCGTGAGCGCGGCACCCCGCACCGTGGTCGTCGACGTCCAGCCGTACAGTGTCCCGTTATAGAACTGCCCTGCCTGCATCTTGGTCAGGAAGGCCATTCGGGCGCTGGGGTTCGTCCCGATGTCGAACGCCGCACTGGTCCAATGGTACTCCCCGACGGGCAGCGTCACGCCATTGGCGATGTCGAACGGATCCGTGAGCCGCTCGCGATAGATATTCACCTCTGGACCGAACTGCCCGCCGTTGTTGAGCTCCGTCTGACCGAGATCGAGGTGCAGCCAGTCCGACTGCACTTTGCCGTCGAAGCCGAAGTACCCGCGGTAGGTGATATGCGGTTCCCAGTAGCGCAGGTAGCGATTCTTCACCGGGATCGTGTAGAAAACGGACGGCTCGTAATAGCGGTAGCCGCTGCGGGCCAGAAATCCGACCTCGGGATTGAAATCTTCCCCCACCTGCGCGAATCGCAGCCCGTTGTCCCAGTGGCTGTTCTTGAATCCCAGCCGCCCGCTGAACGCGCCGTCCCGGCCGCTCCGTCCCGGCGTGTTGGTCTGCGCCACCCACCAGTCGAGCGTCACCGGGTCGCTGAGCGCGAGGCGGCCGTCCACCGCCAGTGTGGTGTTGCGGTCGCGGCCGTCCCGTGTGGCGACGCGGTGCACCGCGAGCACACCGATGCGCGATCTGCCCCACTCCTTCAGCACGCGGGAGACGGAATACGAATTGGCGGGCTGGATCCCGGCTTCCCGCTCCGTGAACAGCTGCAACACCCCGACCGTGAAACCGGAGACGCGCCCCGACAACCGCCCCCCGCCGACGATCGGCACTGGGTTGCCCAACGTGTCGATGCCGATGCGCCGGCTGAAGAACAGCTCTGCCGCCTGCGGCGTCCCCGCCGAGAACACACCCGCGTTCTCGAGAAAAAACGGGCGCTTCTCGGGAAAGAACAGCGGGAACCGCGTGAGGTTGGTCTGTTGCTGGTCGACTTCGACCTGGGCGAAATCGGTGTTGTACGTCGCGTCGAGCGTGAGACTTGGCGTGATGCCCAGCTTCGCATCGACTCCGACCTCGTTGGGAAAACTCGTCGAATCCCAGCCTGTCACAACCGAGTCGGGCGAATACAGATGCTGCGCCGCCGTGAGGACATATGGCGTGATCGTGGCAATGCGCTGCCGCGGGACCTCGAGGTCGACCAGGTGTCCGGCGCGCGACACCCGGTAGATGCTGTATTGCAGTGGAATCGGTGACCAGAACGACTCTTCGTTGCGGCGGCGGATGCTGCGCGCGACGTTGAGGCCCCAGGTTTGTTGCCGCGCATTTCCGTAGCGGAGCGTCGAGAACGGAATCCTGAACTCGGCATACCATCCCAGGCTGTCGACGCTCGTCGCAACGGTCCAGCTCGCATCCCAGTTGAGGTTGAAGCCGCCGGCCGATCCAGCCTGCGCCCGGCTCTGCCCCTGCTGGAACACTCCGCCACCCTCGCCTTCCTTGATCACCTGCCCGTCGTACTCGATGCCCGCGGGCGTCGTAGCGAACACGAAGCCGTTCTGCCGGTCCGCAAACGTGTCGAAGATGATGGCGACGTAGTCGCTGTTGGTGAGATCGACGTCGCGTACGCGTTCACCCGGGACGATGCCCGACGGTTCGCGGTCGAACAGCCAGGCACCGATGTACAGCGCCTCGCCGTCGGTGAGGATGCGCACCTCGGTCCGCTCCGTGCTCGGCGCCCCCTCCTGGGGCTGCCGCTGCACGAAGCCGGTCAACGGCTGCGCTTCCTGCCACACCGCTTCATCGAGCCGTCCATCGATGTGCGGCACCGCAGCAACGCGCGCCGGCCGGGCCACGCGCGCAGGATCCTGAGCTGCGAGCGCACCGGGGGCGAGCAGGAGGGCGGCGGCGAGAAACCGCGTCACCGGCCGGCGCTGCGCTTGCGGCGCTCCAATCTGTCCAGGAACTCGTAGCGGGCGCGATCCTTGTCCGGCTCGGCAGCCGCGGCGGCGTTGATCCGCATCAGCCGCTTCTCCCCCGGAGCGTTCCACTGCGGCCATGTCGGCACACCGGGACCGTTGGGATCGCCCCGCTTGGCGAAGTTGGTCCACATCGTTGCCGTCAGGTCGGAGACCTCATGATCCACGTCGCGCCAGGCGAGGTGGCGCGACGCGAGCGTCTGGAACTCGTATTCGATGTCCATCGCGTGGGCCGCGCCGGGATCGTCGGGGGGCGGCGGTGTCGATTCCGTAGGCATCGGCTGATCGAAGAGATAGCGGTAGACGGGCACGCCCCCCGTCGCGCTGTGCAGCTCCAGCCACTTCCAGGTGCTGAACGCAGTGAAGTTGTCGCTCGCG
>DATLVL010000133.1:0-2443 GCA_035577525.1 Gemmatimonadales bacterium
ACCGAGAGGCGGCTGCGGCTTGCCTACGCGGCTGCGACGGGAGTAGGAGCGGGCTCGCTCTTGGTCTGGACCTACTTCTGGGTCAGCCTGGTCCGGGGCAACCTCCGAGGACCCGACTTCGTCTCGTTCTACGCCGCGGCCCGGCTCTACGTCCTCAAGGGCGGGTCGGCCGTTTACGACCTGGCTCAGCAGAAGCAGTTCGAGCTGCAGGTCATCCCGCAAAACCCTGACCGATTCATCGTTCTCCCGTATTTCCATCCGCCCTACTACACACTGCTCATTGCGCCGCTTGCCGCCCTGAGCTACCGCGGCGCCTATTACGCGATGGCCGCGTTCAACGTCGTGCTGGTGGTCGCGCTGATCGTGATTCTGGTGCGGAACAGCCTGAGCATCCACGGCCGGGGGGCGTTCGTCGCCGCCGCCATGATCGCCGGCTTCTTCCCACTTTTCGTGACGGTGCTCCAGGGGCAGTCGGACCTCGTGGTCCTGGTGCCCCTGGCGGCCGCCTACACAGCCTGGGTCAAAGGGCGCCACGGGTGGGCCGGCATCTTCAGCGCGCTGGCGCTCGCCAAGCCACAACTGCTCCTGCTCGTACCCGTGCTCTTTGTGGCAAGACGCGCGTGGCGCGCGCTGGCCGGGTTCGTCGGGGTGGTGGCGGCGCTCGGACTCGTCTCTGTGGCGGGTTTCGGCCTGAACGCGATCCTCACGTACCTCGGCCTGGTCGGCGCATGGGCGATCGGCGGCAAGCTGCCGACGAACGGGCAGCTCGTGTACACCGACACCGCCGCCTACTCGCTTCGCAACATCCTCGAAGCTGTGCCCGGCGCCGGCAAGTACATCGCCCTCGCCATCCTCATCCTCCTGCTCGTCCTTGCTGCGCTCTCCCTCAGCTGGCGCCCGGACAAACCGAGGCTGGACTTTGCCCTGGCGGTGGCCGCGTCGCTCGTCTTGAGCCCCCACCAGAATGTGCACGATCTCGCCCTCATGGTCATCCCCGGCTTCGCCCTCGCCGATCTCGCCGTGGCCGGCCAGCTCCGTTCGCCCCGCGCGGCGGGGGTCGTGCTGGCGATTGGGTACCTGGCGATCAACATGACCCTGGCGATCAATCTCTGGTCAGCGGCGGTGGGCGCGCTGCTGGTGGCCGGCTACCTCACCATCGAGCGGATGTCAGTCCGACCCGACCCGGTACCGCTCGGCGAGCTGACGTGGAGCGGGCCGCGGCCGCGGCGCGTCATCGTCCTGCCCGCGTACAAGGCCGCCAAGACGCTGAAGGAGGTCGTCGGCGACATCCCACCCGGCCATGCCGACCGGATCCTGCTCGTCGATGACGCCAGCGCCGACGCCACCGTCAGCGTCGCCACCGCGCTCAGCCTCGACGTGATCCGGCACACGCGCAATCTGGGATACGGAGGCAACCAGAAGACGTGCTACAGCCAGGCCCTGCTGATGGGTGCTGACGTCGTGGTGATGCTCCACCCCGACGGCCAGTACGACCCCGCCATCATCCCCATCCTCTGCCGCGTCGTCGAGAGCGGCCAGGCGGACATCGTGCTTGGTTCGCGCTGGCTCGGCATCGACCCCGCCAAAGCGGGGATGCCTTGGTGGAAGCGCATCGGCAACCGCTTCCTCACGGCGGCCGAGAACCGCGTGCTCGGGCTGCACCTCTCCGAATATCACACTGGATATCGGGCCTACTCGCGCCGCTTTCTCGAGGCGATTCCATTTCTCGAGAACAGCAACGACTTCGTCTTCGATACCCAGGTGCTGATCCAGGCCGCGACCTTTGGTTTCAAGATCGGCGAGGTGCCCGCGATCGGCAAGTACCACGAAGATGCAAGCTCGGTGAGCTTTTCGACCTCGACCGTTTACGGCCTGAAAACGCTGGCGGCGCTGGTGACGTACGTGACTCACCGCGCAGGGTTCCGGTGCCGCTGGCTGACCCCGGCCTCAGACGCCGACAAACAGGCGCTTGCGGTAGGCCAGGTAGCCCACCACAGCTAGGTTCAGCAGCAGGGCGCCGACCTTGAAGAGCGTCGCGTGATGGAGTACCTCGTACGCCTCGTAGGGAATCAGGATCCCGGTCGCGATCACCGTCAGATACTCAGCCCACCTCCGCCGCATCGCAAGCCCCACGCCTTCCGTGCCTTCCAGCAGCGCATATGCAATCGCGGCGATGGCCACGACGCTTACGTGGGTGAACGAGCCGATCAGGAGCAGCACGCGCAGAAAGAGCTGGACGATCACGCCGTCGTCGGCATCGAGATTGAGCTGGTCTTGCGCGTACCGCGCCCACGTGGTGAGAAGCCCCTTTTCACCCGCCACCAGAAGGCCGGCGGCCAGGGCGATGAGCACGATCGCCTTGACGATGCGCTCGACGATGATGACCTTGATGAAGGCGTCGTGCTCCCCGCCCATCCGGCCGAGCTCGGCCCAAAGCCGGCGA
>DATLVL010000134.1:0-9901 GCA_035577525.1 Gemmatimonadales bacterium
TCTGGGCCGGCGCCGTGTGGCGGCGCGAGGACTACGTTCCCAGGACCACGCCGGCGACGCCCGCACCGTACTCCGCGTTCGGCACGGTCGGCGTCGGGATCGACGCAGCGCGCGTCCGATACGGCGTCTACCGGCACCTGAACGGGTTCGCGCAACAGGAAGACGTCGATCTGTCGTCCACGCTGTCCGTGGGTGTTTGGGCGGCGCCACGCGCCTGGGGATATCCCGGCAGTCACGCAGGCATCGGACCAGCGGTCAGTGGCCAGGTGGCGGCGCGTTGGAGCACGGGGCTCGCCCTCGCGCGAGCCGACGCCCACGGCGTCTACGGTTCGGGCGGCCTCGATTCGGGCCAGACGCACGCGAGCCTCGACGTGGCGAGTCTCGCCTGGTCGCGGCAGGCGCTGCTGCTGCACGTCGAGGGAGGGGCCATGCAGGGGCAGCGCCCGGGGACGACGTTCGACCCCTGGGTGACGCTGAACGGGCCGCGCGGGTTCGGCGCCCACGCCTTCACGGGAACGCGACTCGTGTACGCGATGCTCGAAGACCGCATTCTCGTTTCGGACCAGCTCTGGGGCGTCGTCGGACTGGGCATCGCGCCCTATCTCGAATACGGCGGTGCCTGGTACGGCGGGCAGGAGCCGGCTCGGCTGGGCGGTGACGCGGGACTGGCGCTGCGCATCGGCTCGCCTCGCTCTGTGCGGGGCGACGTGGGAGAGTTCGCCGTGTCCTACCGCTATCGCCGCTTCGCGGGCGAAGGCCCGTGGGCGCTGACGGTCCGCAAGAGCTTCGCTCTCAAGTAAGTCCCTCGATCAGATCGGCCGCGCGTGCCAGCAGTGCGCGATCGGCCTCGGGCAGCTGCTCGAGACGCCGCGCCAGCATGGCCACACGGCGCGCGCGCCCCTGGCGCAGCACGCTCCGCCCGCGGGCGGTGGGGTGCACGCGCGAGGCGCGGCCGTCCTCAGGGTCGGGGGTGCGGGTGGCGAGACCGTCGCGCTCCAGTGTCGAGACGAGCCGGCTCATCGTCGGCAGCCGCACCTGCTCGGCGCGCGCCAGGGCGCCGATCGAGCGCGGGCCGCCGAACACCAGCACCGACAGCGCCGACAGCTTGGCGGGCCCGACCCCTAATGCCCGATCCTCGCGCCGCAACGCCCGCAACAGGTGGATCGCCGCGGAGTGCAGCCGGTCGGCCACCGCCCGTGGCGCCGGGGGACTTGCGCGCTCGGCCATGGGTCGACAATTTAGTTAGCAATGCTAACTAAATCAAGAGAGGGTGGTATGCCGGCCGAAACGCTGTCGCTGGGTCCAATCGGCCAGATCGCGGTCAATGCCCACGATCTGCCGCGCGCCGTCGGGTTCTACCGGGACACGCTGGGGATGCGGTTCCTGTTCGAGGTGCCGCAAATGGCGTTCTTCGATTGTGGCGGCATCCGCTTGATGCTGGGACTGCCGTCGGCGCCGGCGTTCGACCATCCGGCGTCGATCCTCTATTACAAGGTCGACGACATCGAGGCCGCACACCGCACCCTCGTGGAGCGGGGGGTGACGTTCCACGAGCCGCCGCACGTCGCGGCGCGGCTCCCCGACCACGAGCTGTGGCTCGCGTTCTTCCGGGATACCGAGAAGAACGTGCTCGCGCTGATGAGTGAGGTGCGTTCCTAGGGCGCGGGGTGCTGCACGCTTTCGGCGGTCACTTCTTTGGGGAGCGGCGGCTGCTGGTTGGGAAGGTGCGCCACCGTCTCCTGGCGCACCGAGCCGTCGGATTGCAGCGTGACTCGGGTGCGGCGGAAGGAGCCTGCTTCGCGCCACTCGAACGTCACGCCGCCCGAATCGGCGGTGCCGGCGAAGCGCCACATCCCAGTGGCGTCGAAGAGATACAGCACGAGATGCCCGGCGTCGTCCCGCCCGATGACCGTGGTGGTGATGATCGGCGCCGCCCCGGGCTGATCGGGATGTGCCTCACCCGAGCCGACGAGCCAGTTGCCGCGGCGCACGGTCTCGTTGTGATAGTGATACGGGCCGTACGTCGACGTCGCCTCGCCGTCCCAGCGGCCGACGAGGAAGAGCACCGGGGTCAGCGGGTCGGGCTGCTGTGCGGCGGCGCTACCGGTCGCCGCCACGAGCAGCGTGAACACCATCGCCATCGCGCGAGTGCGCATACGCCGCCTCCTTGTGCCGTTCCAACTTACCGCGCATCGCACTCTCGATGCCGCTGGGCTACAAAGTTGGGAAGGCACTTGTCTCACCAGGTTACGTCCCCCTGGGGCCCGGGCAAGAGGCGTGTGCGTCAGCGCTGGAGCGCCTCGCTCAGCACGCTCCCGTCCACGGGCTCTGTCGGCGTGATGCCGACGAGCGCAGCCAGCGTGGGTCCGATATCGACCGTGCTCACGGGCCGCTCCACCAGCTGCGCGCGGATTCCCGATCCGTAGAAGGCGATCGGAACCGCGATGTCCTCGGGATGTGCGCCACCGTGCTCCGCCGAGGGTCCCCCGGCCGACCACACGTAGCCCGGGGCGGTGATCGCGCAGATGAGCCAGCCGTAATCCGGCGGCAGCAGGCGGCGCCACAACTCGGCGCTCGGGTCCGACTTGGGGGCGCGGGCGAGGGTGCGCGGCGTGTACACCCGGCTCACACCACGCAGCTGACTTGCCTCCGTTGCGAGTGCGGCGCTGAGGCTGTCCACATCCACGCCGTGCCCGTGCAGCGCCGCCACGTCGGCTGAAATGAGCCCGCCATCCGCTTCGATGGAGAACTCCGCTCCGGTACGACGCGTCAGGGCCGCCGCCGCTCCCAGTGCGACGCCGTTGATGGAAACCCGCCCGCCCGCTTGATGCCGCACCAGGAACGTGTACTCGGGGATCGACGTCACGCCGTGGTCGGCCGTGAGGATGACGACGGTGTTGGCTGCAGGGACGACCGCGCCGAGCGAATCGAGGAACTGGCCCAGCCAGCGGTCGACATGCAGCAGGTGATCGTGGATCTCCCGCGAGTCGGGTCCGAAGGCATGGCCGATGGCGTCCGTCGTCGACAGGGAAATGCTCAACAGATCGGGCGCCCGGCGATGGCCGATCTGCAGGGCGTGCACGCCCGCCAGCGCGAACGCCAGCGTCAGGGAATCGATCCACGGGAGCTGGTTCAGCTCCCGCGCCGGGGCTCCCGGCAGCCCCGTGAAGTGATGGGGAAATGCGAATTGCGTTCCCCCATTCTCGTACGGAATGCTGTCGGGCTCCGCGTACGCGGCCTCGGGCAGGAGCAGGTTCCACGTCGCTTCCCGCAATCGTGTGGTATCGATCCCGGCGTTGAACGCCCGGACCCACGACGGCAGCGTATCGGCGTAATAGCGGCTGGTCGTGAATGCGCCATCGTAGAGCCAATACACCGGCACGCGCGCGCGGCCGATCGGGAAAATTGCCGCACGATCCTTGCGCGACACCGACAGCACGCGGGTCCCCGGGTCGCGAGCGAGCATCCAATCGACCAGCGTC
The DNA here is from genome assembly GCA_035577525.1 of Gemmatimonadales bacterium. Classification (GTDB taxonomy): domain Bacteria; phylum Gemmatimonadota; class Gemmatimonadetes; order Gemmatimonadales; family GWC2-71-9; genus DASTHG01. Next base: position 3,483 of record DATLVL010000134.1, read on the forward strand.
GTGCCGCGGAAGCGGCGCGGAGAGGCGCCGATCGTGTCGTTCAGCGCGCCGACGACGGGCGAGGCGCGGTCCTGTACGCCGCGGTTGTTGAGCGCGATCCCCGTGTGTGCGGGATAGCGACCCGACAGCATGGTCGAATGCCCCGGCGCCGTCTCCGTCGCGGCGTGGTCCTGCTGCCCGTGCTCGAAGACGGTCCCGCCGCGATAGATCCGCGCAAACCCGCCGGTCCACTGCGACGCATAGCGGGCGAGATAGTCGGCCCGCATCTGATCGACGGCGATGAGCACGACGAGCCGCGTGGGCGGTGGCACGACCGGTGCCTGACCGGCCGCGCCCCCAGCCACGAGTGCTGCCAAGAGCCACGTCATCTCAGAATCCGTACTTCATGCCGACGTAGAACGTCCGGCCGTAGTATTCGCGCTGGATATTGAACGCGTGGTCCGGCGTGCCGTTGAAGAAGCCGAACACCGCGTTGTTCAGGTTCAGCGCCTGCAGCTGCAGCTGCGCTGCGGGCGTCACACTGAAGATGAGCGACGCGTCGATCTGCGAGTGCGCGTAGAAATAGTTGTCGCCGCCGGCTGTCGGCGTGCCGTCGCCGTACGCCGTGATGTTGGCGCCGTTATACGTCCACGCGACCTCACCGGACAACGCACCGCGCGCATAGGTAAGAGCGATGTTCGCCAGATCGGGCGCCTGGCGCAGCAGCTGCGCCGTCCGTCCCGTGGTATCGATTGTCACCTTCGACGACACCCGCGTGTAGTTCGCATCGAACCCGAATCCCGCGAGCACGCCCGGCAGGAACGTGAGGTGCTCCGCCCAGTTCACCTCGAAACCGAGCAGGTGGCCATTCCCGCCATTCTGCGGCTCGGTGCCGTAGTAGCCCTGGAACGGCGTGTAGGGGCCGTCGTACACGAAGGTGCGCGTCTCGATGAAGTCGGTGATCCGCTTGTAGAACACCCCGCCCGAGATCACGCCCACCGATGGCAGGAAACGCTCGAACATGAGGTCCACGTTCCAGGCATGCTGCGGCTTCAGGTTCGGGTTGCCGGAGGAGAGGTTGCTGTAGTCGTGCTGATAAATCGCGCCGATGCTCCCGCTCAGTGATGGGGCGAGATCGGAGTAGTTGGGACGGGCGATCGCGCGCGTCACCGCGAGGCGGATGTTGGTGTTTTCGCCGGCGCTGTAGCGCAGCTGGGCGCTGGGGAAGACATCGGTGTAGTCCTGAGTGCCCGGCACCGTCGTCACGGTCGTGGCGCCCAGGGTATCGGTGGCCGCGACGTGGCCCGTGTACGACGAGTGCGTCTGCTCCACGCGCACCCCGAGGTTCAGGTGCGCACGCCCCAGGTCGACGTCGTTCATCACATACCCGGCGAACACCCGCTCGGAGCCGGAGAAGCTCGAAAGCGCGTCGCCCACGCTGTCGGTCTGGTTCGCGAAGTCGGCGGGGTGGGCATCCTCCCACGACACCGTGCGACCGTCGTCCGGAACGGAGCCGAACGGCTCGAAGGAGGTGCTCAATGCGGAGTAGTAGCTGGGATCGCTGAAGCCTCCCACGACCTGCGACAGCAAGAGGGGGCCGGTCGGCGCGAACGAGGCGCGCCGTGACGTGAAGTGCTTCGCCTCGTCGCGCAGCCTGAGCCCCAGCTTCACGCCGGCGGGCTCGGTGCCCCAGTTGTAGGGCAACAGCAGATTGACCGCGCCGCCGATATCACGGCCGGTGGTGAGCCCGTCGCTCAACGAGTATTCGGAGAGCGCGTAGTTCCCGGGGTTCCCTGCGGAGTCGCTTTGCGCTGCGCTGATGTACTGATAGACCGGCATTGCGCTGTTGGAGCCGTCGTACCTGATGGTCAATCCATTCCCCGTATAGCCGAAGGGGTTCGACCGGTAATTCACGACCGACTGCCGCGTGCCGGCGAGGTTGAGCGAATAGTTCAGCGAGGCGCGCCCCAGCGGGTGACTCGCGCCCGCGGTCATGCCCCACAGCTGCTCCATCGGCCGCCGCTGCTGCACCTCTCGAGTGGGCGAGACGCCGGTCCCATAGCCGATCGGACCCGCGGCCGCCGAATCGCCGGAGGAGCTGACGTCGATGACGTAGCGCGTGCCGTAATTCTTGAACAGGCTCCAGAGTCCCTTGATGTACGCCGTCCCGCCGCTCGCGAAGCGATAGTCGAGATCGCCCCCGAGGCCGAAGCGAGACCGGTAGTAGGTGTAGTCGCGCTCGCTCCACTCCACCGGGTAGGAGCGCCCGGTCCCGTCCACGGCCCAGGCGGGCTCCACATCGTTGATGACCCGGTTGAAACGATCCAGCGATCCGCCGAGCAAGAACCCGAGCCGCCCGTCTTCGGAACGGCCTCCATAGACGAGGCCTCCCTGCTCGGTCGTGTGGTTGAGCAGGGTGATGTGACCGAACTGGCCGGAGAGGTAGCCGCGGGGACGGCCCTCCGGCGTCTTGGTGACGAGGTTGACCGAGCCGCCGATCGCGTCGGCGTCCATGTCGGCGGTGAGCGTCTTGCTCACCTCGATCGCCCCGAGCAGGTCGGAGGGGACGTCGTCGAGCTTGGGAATGCGGTCGCCCTTTTCCGTTCCGGGGACGTGCGAGCCATCCACGGTCACGTTCGACAGCCGGGGCTCGGTGCCGCGGATCTGCACGAACTTCCCTTCGCCTTCGTCGCGCTCGATGGCAACGCCGGGAATCCGCCCCGCTGCCTCGGCTGCATTGGCATTGGGGAGCGCACGAATCTCGTCGCCGGAGAGGACCGTGACGATGTTGGCCGCCGCCTGCTGGTGGTTCAGCGCGGCGCGCTTCGTTTCCCCCATGCGCTGCGCGTTGATCGCAACCGGTGACAAGAGCACGGCGGCCGGGTGCAGCCGCGCCGAGACCGTCGCGGTGCGGCTGCCGTCCACCGTGACCTGCGACGATTCGGGCGCGTATCCCAGCGCGGTCACCCGGACCCAATACGAGCCGTCCGAGACGCCGGCGAACCGGAACGCCCCCGATTGCTCGGTGGCGGCATTGAAGGGTGTGCCGACGATGCGCACGTTGGCGGCGTAGAGGCTGAGACCGGTGGTGTCGGTGACACGGCCCGAGATCGCGCCGCTCGACGACTGACTCGAGACAGTGCGAACCGGAGTGAGGAGGAGAGTGACGACGACGGCGGACACGAGTGCGGACGCAAGACGAGTGGACATGCGTTCTCCTGGGTAATCCCTCCGTCGTTGAGCCTGCACCGTCGGCGCATCGGGTTCGGCGACGAAGCCGTAACAGTCCAGTCACATCCACGTGCAAGCCTCTCGTAAGGTTGGAAAGGAGTATTTTCCGACTCTATGCGCACACACATTCTGATGCTCTCGACAATTCTGCTCACCGGTGCAACCGCTGGTCTGCAGTCGCAATCGTATCACGTATCGCACACCTACACGTTGGGCGGCGACGGCGGGTGGGATTACGTCTCGCTCGACACGGTGGGGCACCGGTTGTTCGTCGCCCGCCAGGATCGCGTCATGGTCATCGATCCCGGGAGCGGGAAGTTGCTGGCCGAGATTCCGGGGCTGAACCGGGCGCACGGCATCGCGTTCGACTACGCCGACGGCAAGGGATTCGCGACGTCGGGCGGCGACAGCTCGGTCGTGATCTTCGACTTGAAGACACTGCAGGTGACGGGGCGCACGATCGCCGCCCCCGACGCCGACGCCGTGCTCTTCGACCCGGTGACGAAACGCATCTTCACGTTCAACGGCGACTCGCGCTCCTCATCGGTCATCGACGCCGCATCGGGCAAGAAGATCGGGACGATCGACCTGGGCGGCGGCCCCGAATTCGGGGTGTCGGCGGGGGACGGCAAGCTGTACGTCAACCTGGAGGACTCCAGCGCAATCGATGAGATCGATGCCGCCGCGATGAAGGTGCTGCGGCGCTGGCCGCTGGCGCCGTGCCAGTCGCCCAGCGGGCTCGCCATCGATCGCGAGCATCACCGCCTGTTCAGCGGGTGCCACAATCAGGTGATGGCGATTTCCGACGCGCAGGCGGGGAAAGTCGTCGCGTCGGTCCCGATCGGGCAGGGAGTGGATGCCAACCGCTTCGATCCGGGGACGCAGCTCGCGTTTGCGTCGACCGGCGACGGCAACATCACGGTCGTGCACGAAGACGGGCCCGACAAATACAGCGTCGTCGCCAACGTGGCGACGAAGCGGGGCGCGCGCACGATGGAAGTCGATCTCGCATCGCACGTGGTGTACACGGTCTCGGCGGATTTCGGGCCGCCGCCCGCGCCGACGCCGGAGCGGCCGCGCCCGCGGCCCAGCATCGTGCCGGGGACGTTCGCGCTACTGGTGCTGGAACGGTAAGCGAGAGGCGGCAGCGTCAGCTGTAAGGGCCGGTGTGGACCACCGGCCTTCTTCCTTTTCGGACACGAGCTGCAGATGCATGGCGGCGTACGCCCTCCATGGACGCCACCGCTCTGCCCGAGTCCTGAGCTCGGCGGGGCTCGTCACACCGATGGCGCGCCGCAAAGCCGGGTCCGCAGCCGGAAACGCGTCGGGCCAATACAGCGCCCGCATTACGATCGTGGTCGCCGACCGCTCGCTGACCCCTTCCAGTGCCAGAAGCGAGCGCCGGGCGGCGAAGGGATCGCTCCCCGGTTCGAGTGTGAGCGTACCGTCTTCCATGGCGCGGGCGACAGCGACGAGCGCGGCGGCCCGGCGCGACGGCACGCCCAATTCCGCGAGCCGCTCCGCTCCCGCTGCGGCGATGCGTTCAGCCGTCGGAGCGATGCGCGACAGCGCGGGGAAGCCGCTGTCCAGTGCCACGCCGAAGGCGCGCACGACACGCCGCGCCGATTCCCGCGGAACCGCTCCCCACCGTCCCAAGCCGAGCAGCAGCGTGCTCAGCACGGCATCGAATCCGTCGATGGCGCCGGGGGTGCGCAGTCCTGGCGTGCCGCGAACCAGCGCGCCGAGTCCCCCTTCGCTGAGGTGGGCGTCGATCACCGAGGGTTCGGCGTCGAGATCGAAGAGGTGCCGCAGCCGCACGAGCAGTGGCATCAGAACTCGCAGCAGGGACGTCGAGACGTCGATGCGCAGGTGCGCCTGCTCGGGGGCAGGGCTTACGAAGATCACGCCGCTGGAGCCGTCGAGTGTGATGGTGCGTCCGTAGCCGCCGTCCTGTACCACCTCGACGCCGGGGAGCCCGCTGCGCTCCAGAAAGGCGAGCAGTGGATTCCAGGCGAGCGGCGCGCGGTAGGCGAGCGTCAGCCGCACCAGGTCGGTTTCGGGAGGGGGTCGCACCGGCCGCGGCCGCAGGGCGCTCGGGCTGAGCCGGTAGTGTTCCCGGAACGCGGCATTGAAGCGGCGCAAGCTCTGGAATCCGCTCGCGAACGCGATGCGCGTCACCGGCAGATCGGTGTCGGCAAGGAGGCGTTTGGCGAGCAGCAGGCGATGGGTCTGGGCGAGGGCGATCGGCGAGACACCGATCTCCCGCTCCAGCGCGCGGCGCACGTGGCGCTCGCTCACCCCCAGCTCGCGCGCCAGATCGACGAGGCTGTGGCCATTGAGAGCCCCCGCGGCGATGCGCAGGGCAGCGGCCTGCGCCAGGCGCGGGACGGCATCCATCACCGACCGACCGGGCGCGAGCTCGGGGCGGCAGCGCAGGCAGGGTCGGTACCCCGCGTGCTCGGCCTCCGCGGCGGATTCGAAGAAGCGACGCCGCGTCGGGATCGCCGAACGCGACGGACACACCGGCCGGCAATAGATGCCGGTCGTCGTGATCCCCACGAAGAAGATCCCGTCGAAGCGCGCGTCGCGCGCGCGTAAGGCGCGCTGGCAGATGTCGGGTGTGAGTTGCATTCCGTGGGAGATGGTACCCCACCGCCGGGCGGTCACTCGCCGGATTCGGACACGGAATTCGAATCTGGATTTCCGGTCCGCATCCGGCGAGCGCGCCGGTCCTCGCTGGCCCATGATCGAACACTACCCTTTCATACCGGAGGCCGTCACATGCGTGCTGTCTCGTTAGTCTTCCTGATCGGGGTCGTTGCCGGATGCGCGACCGACACACCGGTCACTCCACCGCAGCTCGCCCTTGCACCGCAGGGTTCGCTGCCGTCCTATCGCATCGACAAGCTCCCCACCCTCTTCGGCAACAGCCAGGGCGGAGGGATCAACAATCCGGGCTCCATTGCGGGGTACTCCGGGCGCTCCGACGGCACGCGCCACGCCGCGCTATGGCGCTCAGGCGTGATCACGGACCTGGGCACCCTCGGCGCCGTGACCGGTTTGCACAGCAACGTGCAGTGGCCGGGAATCAGCGACAACGGCATGGTCGTCGGCATCTCACAGACCGACGCGCTCGACACGCTCGGCGAGTCGTGGAGTTGCTCCGCCTTCATCGCGAAGAACGGGCACGTCTGCCTCGGCTTCGCCTG